>DMUE01000256.1:11462-13036 GCA_003476465.1 Microbacterium sp.
GTGTGAGCGGGGTGCATGTTCGTGCCCCGGGCAAGGTGAACGTCTTCCTCGAGGTCGGGCGGGTGATGGACGACGGGTACCACGAGTTGGCCACGGCGTTTCAGGCTGTCTCGCTGTTCGAGGATGTCTGGGCCAAACCGTCAGACGGGTTCTCGGTGTCGGTACAGGGGCCGGTCGACACCGCTGGGGTCCCGCTCGACGACCGCAATCTGGCCCTGCGTGCCGCCCGGCTGCTCGCGGGCCGGACCGGTTATGAGGGTGGTGTGCACCTCGACATCCGCAAAGGCGTCCCGGTGGCGGGGGGAATGGGGGGCGGCTCGGCCGACGCGGCAGCCGCTCTCGTCGCCTGTGACGCCCTCTGGGACACGCGGCTCTCCACCGCGCAGCTCCAGGCCCTTGCGGCGCGGCTCGGTGCCGATGTCCCCTTCGCGCTGCAGGGCGGCACGGCGATCGGGACGGGCCGGGGCGACGAGCTGAGCCCGGCTCTCGCGCGGGGCCGGTTCGAGTGGGTCTTCGTCACGGATGCGGGCCTGTCGACCCCCGAGGTGTACGCGGAGCTCGATGCTCACCGCAGCCGCCGGAGTCCGGACATCTCGCCCCCCGAGCGCCGGCCGGTCGTCGACCCGGATGTGCTGCATGCTTTGCGCGCGGGGGATCCTGTGCGGCTCGGCGCGGCGCTGCGCAACGATCTGCAGGTCGCCGCGCTCAATCTGCGGCCGGACCGTGCGGACCTGATCGAGGCGGGGTTGCGGGCGGGTGCCCTCGCGGGGATCGTGTCGGGCTCCGGGCCCACGGTCGCGTTCCTGTGCGCCGACGCCGAGGCCGCGCTCGACGTGCGGGTGGCCCTCTCGGCTTCGGGTCACGTCGCCTTCTGCGCGCACGGTCCGGTTTCCGGGGCCCGTGTCGTCCCCTGATTCGGCCCGCCCTGCGCCGCGGCGGCGGTGGCGGGGGCGTCACCGGGGCCCGTGCGGGTCCGGGGCGTGCAGCCTGATCGGGGAACGCCCCGCCGACCCGGAGGTCGGCGTGTCCCGCTAGGCTCGAGAGCACCGCTTTGGCGAGGAGGAACGATGCGAGCAGTCGTAGGCGACCTGGTGGTCGCAGATGCACCGGAAGAGGACCTGGTCCGGATCGAGGGGAACTGGTATTTCCCCCAATCCAGCCTGACCGAGGGGCTTTTGGTCGAAAGCCCGACCCCCTACACCTGCCCGTGGAAGGGCGTGTGCCAGTACTGGTCGCTGAAGACCGACGACGGACTCATCAAGGATGCCGGGTGGAGTTATCCCGAGCCCTATGACGGCGCCGTCGAGCGTGTCGGCCGCGACTTCGCCGGCCATGTCGCCTTCGGGAAGGATGTCTCGGTCGTCCCGTGACGGCTGAGCCCCGGCGATGATCGAGTTCCGCTCGGTCTCGAAGGAGTATCCGGACGGCACCGCCGCCGTGGACGATTTCTCCTTGATCGTGCCCGCGCACAAGACGACGGTTCTGGTCGGGTCATCCGGCTGTGGCAAGACGACCCTGCTCCGCATGGTCAACCACATGGTCGAGCCCACCGCCGGGTCGATCGAGATCGACGG
>DMUE01000159.1 GCA_003476465.1 Microbacterium sp.
GTCCAGGTCAGGACGTCCAGGTCACGACGTCCAGGTCGGGCCATCCCGGTCGGGATATCCGGCGATTCGATCTCGCACCCTCAGTGCCCACATCGCAACAGCGCTGGCGGCCGCCACGTTCAGCGAGTCCACTCCCCCCGTCATCGGTATCGTGACGATCGAATCAGCAGCCGCGGTCGCCTGACGCGTCAAGCCGTCACCCTCGGCGCCGAGGACCATGGCGACGCGGTCGGGTGGGTCCGCCGCGAAGACGTCGAGCGAGACGGCCTCGTCCGCCAGCGCCAGCGCGGCGATGTGGAAGCCCGCTCCGTGGAGCAGGTCGGCGCCCTCGCGCCAGGCCGGCATCCGCGTCCAGGGCACCTGGAACACCGCGCCCATGCTGACACGAATGCTCCGGCGATACAGCGGATCGGCACAGCGCGGCGACACGAGGACGGCATCCGCGCCCATGCCCGCAGCGGCTCGAAACACGGCTCCGACGTTCGTATGGTCGACGAGGTCTTCGAGCACGACCACCCGTCTCGCGTTGGCAAGCAGGTCTGCGGGCACCGGTGCGACGGGCCGATGCATCGATGCGAGGATCCCGCGGTGCACGGCATAGCCGGTGACGTTCTCCGCGATCTCCGCGTCCACGACGTACAGGGGGATGTCCGCAGCATCCCCGAGCAGCTGCTCCACGTCGGGCAGCCACTTCTCCTGCGTCAGCACCGAACGAGGCTGGTGCCCAGCCGCCAGCGCGCGGCTGAGGACTTTGACGGATTCGGCAAGATAGAGACCACCCCCGGGTTCCAGCACCCGCCTCAGGGCGACATCCGTGAGGTGACGGTAGTCGGCGAGGCGGGGGTCCGCGGCATCCGTCACTCGTTCCGCAACCATCAGGCAAATGTATCCATCGATGTGCGGCCGCGCTCGCCGCGGCCGCACACGCGCGCGTAACATCCCCGAAAACGCCGACGCCTACACTGGCGAGGAGGAGGCACGATGACGTCGGTCACGGAACTCGGTTCCCACGCGAGTGTCCTGGTGGACCGCGCCGTCGAGGCGCTCGCCGGCCGTCGCATCGCGATCCTCACCGGGGCCGGCGTTTCGACCGACTCCGGCATCCCCGATTACCGCGGCACCGGCGCACCGGTCCGATCGCCGATGACCTGGCAGCAGTTCATGGCCGATGAGTCTGCCAGGCGCCGCTATTGGCTCGGCAGTCACCTCGGCTGGCGTGCCTTCTCCCAGGCTCACCCGAACGCCGGGCACACGGCGATCGCGCGACTCGAGGCGGACGGTCTCGCATCCGGCGTGGTCACGCAGAACGTGGACGGACTGCATGTGCGCGCCGGAAGCGGGCGGGTCGTCGAGCTGCACGGAACGATGCGCCGCGTGTTCTGCACTCACTGCGGCCAGGTGTTCGATCGGCGAGACATCTCAGAACGGGTCGAACTCGACAACCCCTGGGTCACGACCCCGGAGAACACCCCGCTGGGTCCGGACGGCGACGTGCTGCCCTCGTCCACCGACGGCTTCGTCGTGCCGGACTGCTCTGTCTGCGGCGGGGTTCTGAAGCCGGACGTCGTGTTCTTCGGCGAATTCATTCCGGCCGAGAAGTTCCGCGAGGCCGAACAGCTGCTGCGAAACAGCCAGGCACTGCTCGTCGCTGGCTCCTCTCTCGTCGTCAACTCCGGTATCCGCCTCCTCGAGCGTGCGCGTCGTCGACGCCTGCCGGTCGTGATCGTCAACCGCGGCGAGACACGCGCCGACAGCCGGGCGACGCTCAAAATAGACGGGGGCACGAGCGAAGTCCTCCAGGCACTGGCCGACGGCCTCGATGCCGCACGCTGACGGTCAAGGAGCACGGCCTGCNNCATCCTGGATCCCGCAGTCGATGACGTTCTCATTGCCGCGGCCACGGCAGGAACGTCATCGCGGGCGGGAAGCGTCAGGCTGGGCGAGAAACCGCCGGATCGCCTCGGCTGCGACGGCTGGCGTCTCGTAGTGGATCAAGTGGCCGACCGCGGGAATCTCGACGAGCTCGGCGTCCGGGAACTTCTTCGCAAGACGCCGTTCCGCCTCGATCGGGGTGATGTCGTCCCGCTCTGCGGCGATCAGGAGAGTGGGCTGCTCGATCAGGTCCGCGAACTGCGAAACATCGTGCGAGACGGATGCCAGGAAAGCATCGCGCAGCACATCCCGGTCTGCGAAGCGGGAGAAGTAGGTGTCGTGCTGGTCGTGGATGAAGGCACGCAGCGCCGGATCCTTCGTCTTCGCCATCGAGACACTCATCACGCGTACGATCGCGCGGTTGCGAAGCAGGGCCGCACCGAGCCGCTTCGGAAGCCGTGCGCCCGCGGCGTAGTAGAAGATGGCGAGCCGGGTCAGGATGCCACGTGGACCCTCCAGCGCCGGCGCACCGATGGGGTTCACCAGGATGACGCTGGGCGTCGTCATGCCGTCGGCCACAGCGGCCGAGACGACGATCGACCCGAACGAGTGACCGAGGACGACCGACCCCGGCGCCACGGCATCCGCGAAAGTCCGTAACCACCGCACATAGGTGGTGAGATCGTGCACGACCCCCGGCAGGGGAGGCGTCTCGCCGAAGCCGGGCAGATCCGGGGACACGACCCGAACGCCGGGCAGATGCGCGACCACCGGCTCGAGTCCGTGATGCTCGCCTCGGAAGCCGTGGACCGCGATCACCGTCGTTCCGGAATCGGACGGCCCATACTCCCAGTACGCCGTCGTCCCGCCGAGGATCGTCATCTCGCGCCGACAGACCGGTATCGCCGCGAGAAGCTCGGTGTAGGGCTGGGGTGCGCTCACGCTCCGAGTCTACGGACGGCGTCGCTTCTGCCGCACGCGGGGCGCCTCGACCGCGGTGTCGGTGCCCGGCCATAGCGTTTGGGTATGTCGCAGGTGCTGCCCGAACCGCTCTTCGGTTATGACGTATCCGCGCCGCCGATGCCGCAGTGGTCGCAGACCGTGGGTGTGTTCGATCTGGAGACGACAGGCGTCGACGTCGTCGCGGACCGCATCGTCAC
>DMUE01000153.1 GCA_003476465.1 Microbacterium sp.
GTGACGGTGGGATTTGAACCCACGGTAGGGGGTTACCCTACACAACTTTTCGAGAGTTGCACCTTCGGCCGCTCGGACACGTCACCGCCGAATAGCTTACGTCTCCCCGCGTCGCGCCGCCAATCGCGGGCTGAGCGTCCGCCTCTCTCCCGCGCTGGTCGAGTCCTGAGCCGCCCACCGGACGCTACCGAGACAGAACCTGCGGTCGTCGCGGGCAATCACCAAGGCCGTGACATGACTCCGGCTGCCGCAACCAACGCCGCCGCTCGGCATCTGGATCGGAGAACGGGACGTGCCGCCTCATGCCGGGGCTAGGTTGTCCCCATGGCCTCCCCGATGACCCGCCAGCAGCGCCTCGTCCTGGCCGTCGCTGTACTCGCCTCGTTCGTCGCGTTCCTCGACGGAACGGTCGTGACCGTGGCGCTGCCGGCGATCGACCGGGATCTCGGCGGCGGACTGACGACGCAGCAATGGGTTGTCGACGCGTACCTCATCACGCTCGGCGCGCTCATCCTGCTCGCCGGTTCGGTCAGCGACGCTTTCGGCCGGATCCTCGTGCTGCGCATCGGTCTGATCGGGTTCGGCGTCGCATCGATCGCCATCGCGGCCGCTCCCGGCCCCCTCGTGCTGGTCGTCGCGCGCGCACTGCAGGGAGCCGCCGGGGCCTTCCTCGTCCCCAGTTCACTCGCCCTCATCACGTCCACCTTCCGCGGTTCCGCGCAAGGGCGCGCCATCGGCATCTGGACCGCTCTGACCACATGCGCGATGATCGCCGGACCCGTCATCGGCGGCGTCTTCGTCGACCTGCTGTCGTGGCGGCTCGTGTTCTTGATCAACGTCCTGCCGATAGCGGTCACCCTGTGGCTGTTGACGCGCCTCACTCACCGCGATGAACCACGACCGGATGCGTCGATCGACTGGCTGGGCGCCGCGCTCTGCACCCTCGGCCTCGGCGGGTTCGTGTTCGCGCTCATCGAGCAGGCGAACCTGGGGTGGGGGTCCCCGGGCATCCTGATTCCCGGCATCGGAGGCATCCTCCTCTTCGCCGCCTTCCTCCTCCGCCAGCGCACGGCCCGTTCTCCGATCCTGCCGCTCGACCTGTTCCGCGTGCGGAACTTCTGGACGGGCAACGTCGCGACGGCCTTCGTATACGGGGCCCTGAGTCTGAACGGATTCGTCGTCGGCGTCTATCTCCAACAGGGCGCCGGCCTCAGCGCAACTCTCGCCGGCCTTGCGAGCCTTCCCGGCACCATTCTCCTGATCCTGTTGAGTTCGCGGGTGGGGGCATTGTCGGGGCGTTTCGGTCCCCGGCTGTTCATGACCCTCGGACCCCTGGTGATGGCCGCGGGGGCACTTCTGCTGCTCACCGTCAGCAGCGACTTCTCGTATTGGGCGCAGGTGCTGCCCGGCATCCTTGTCTTCGGCCTCGGCATCTCCCTCACGGTCGCGCCACTGACCTCGGCGATCCTCGGCGCAATCGACTCCGCTCGCTCCGGCATCGCCTCGGCCGTCAACAACGCGGTCTCGCGCGTCGCCGGCCTGATCGTGATCGCCCTCTTGGCAACGATCGTGGGGGGATCGCTCGACCTCGACGGCTTCCACCGCGCAGCAATCGTCACGGCCGCACTCATGGCGATGGGCGCGCTCGTGTCGTTCGCAGGCATCCGTAATCCTCCGCGCACTGCGTCGGACGACCTGACTCCCCACGAAGAATCGGATGCCCTGGGCGCGGCAACCCCGGCAGGTGAGAGTGAAGCAGAAGCCCGGTCGGTCACGCCTCGAGCCGGCCGCGGGGAACGCCGGCATCCTCCGCAAGACCCTGCCGGAAATCCGCTCGGTAGCGCCTGACTCGGGCTACCTCATCAACACCGATCCCTCCGCAGGCCCGAAGCATCCTCTTCCCGCATCGGAGTCTCAAGCGCCGCATCTGCACATTGGCTCCCCCGACGGGCACAATCGTGCACATGCCGGTACGGCTGGAACAATGGCCCGGAGCGAGAGGAATCCGATGGTCGACGGCGAGCGAGACGACGCCCGGGCCCGCGCCGCGCTGCGGGCGGCTCAGATGTACTACGTGCAGGATCTCACGATGGCAGCCATCGCGAGCGATCTGCACACGTCCCGTTCGACCGTTTCGCGGCTCCTCAGCCATGCCCGCGCGAGCGGGCTCGTCGATATCCAGATCCGCTCCCCCTTTGATGCTGCGACCGAGCTCGAGCGCGAGCTCGCGGCCCGGCACGGAATTGCGGTGCACATCGTTCCGGCCCCCCAGAAAATCAGCGACGTAGACCGGCTCGAGCGCGTCGCCCTCACCGCGGCTCGACTGCTCGCGCGCTTCGTCGGCTCCGACATGACGATGGGCGTGGCCTGGGGCTCCACAGTGAGTGCGATCAGCAGGCATCTCGTACCCAAGGACACCCATAACGTGACCGTCGTGCAGATGAACGGCGCCGGCAGCTACCTCACGACCGGAATCGACTACACCAGCGAAATCCTGCGACGATTCGGCGATGCCTACGGCGCGCAAGTGCAGCAGTTCCCGGTGCCCGCCTTCTTCGACGACCCCGACACGCGCTCAGCCCTGTGGCGGGAGCGCAGCACCCGGCGGGTGCTCGACATCCAAGCCCGCATGGACCTCGCCCTCTTCGGAGTGGGCTCACCGTTCGCGGCAGTTCCCAGCCAGGTGTACATCGGCGGCTACCTGGGCGAGGCAGACTTCGCTAGTCTCAGCCAGGACCGGATCGTCGGCGATGTGGCCACGGTGTTCTATCGCGCCGACGGCAGTTGGCGCGATGTCGCCCTCAATCGCCGAGCGACGGGCCCGGTATTCGACGAATTGCGGCGGGTGGCGCGGCGCGTGTGCGTTGTCGCCGGGGAACAGAAGGTACCGAGTCTCCGCGGCGCGCTCGCGGCACGGCTCGTCACCGACCTGGTCATCGATGAGGGTGCCGCGCGCAAGCTCGCCGAGATCTGAGCCGTGGCGCGCGCATTCGTGCAGCGCTGGCAGAAAGCATGCAGCCATCCGTAATGTGGTCTCCGGCCCACGGACGGGCGCCGGCGACGACGAAGGAGTACAGGTCGATGACTCACATCCTCGCGCTCGATCAGGGCACGACGAGCACGCGAGCCATCGTGTTCGATCACTCGGGCCGATCCGTCTCGTCGGGTCAGCTGGAGCACCGGCAGATCTTTCCCCAGGCCGGATGGGTCGAGCACGACCCGCTCGAG
>DMUE01000236.1 GCA_003476465.1 Microbacterium sp.
CGCCGACGTCCTATGTTCGCGTGTTCCGCGTCGATCCCCCACCGGCGGGTACGCGATGGTGAACGAAAGAGCCCGCCGAAACCGGCGGCTCTCCCTGGACGTGCTGTCCGATAATGACATTGCTCTTGTCGGGGATTCGAGTAAGAGCATGATGGTGGACCTGAGGGGACTCGAACCCCTGACCCCCTGCATGCCATGCAGGTGCGCTACCAGCTGCGCCACAGGCCCAGACGCTGCCCCTCACGAGCCAGGGCAACCCGGCTAGATTACTACATCCGCGGCGCCCGCTCGAATCGCCGAGAATGCTGCGGCCGTGCCCCGGCTCAGGCCCCCGAGTCGGACGTCGCCGTCGCGGGCGCGGGAAGCTCGATCGGGATGACGGGGCAGTCCTTCCAGAGCCGCTCGAGACCGTAGTACACCCGCTCCTGCTCATGGAACACATGCACGACGAGGTCTCCGAAGTCGAGCAGCACCCAGCGACCCTCCTGGCGACCCTCGCGACGCAGTCGCTTGACGCCCGCTTCGTGCAGTCGATCCTCCACGGCGTCGGCGATCGCGCCCACATTGCGCTCATTTCTGCCGGTCACCAGCAAAAAAGCGTCAGCGAGCGGGAGCGGTTCCGAGACATCCAGCGCGACGATATCCTCGCCGCCCTTCGCATCGGCGACCGTGGAGGCGATCTGAACGAGCTCGCGTGCGTGATCGGTGGCGGTCATCAGATGGTTCCGTTCACAAGAGCGAAGACGAGGACGCCCACGAGCGCGAGCGCCAAAACACCTGCCGTGATCGCGAGGGAGAAAAGCAGGCGGTTGCCCTTTTCGGGTGCGGGCGGGCGGATGATCTCGCCGGTGCCGCGCACCGTGCTGACCGCGGCGCTGGCGGCGATCGGCGTCGGCGACGACGATGCGGGAAGCTCGCCGTCGATGAGAACCGCATCGACGTCCTTGCCGTCGGTCGAACGCGGGTCTCCCCCAGCCGACCCGAGCCCCTCCGGCAGGTGGAATGTTCCCGTGATGAGCACCTCTCCCGTCGCATTGACGGGCCCCGACAAAGTGGGCATGTTGGGCGTCTGCGAGAGGATCAAGGCGTTCGATGCGCCGAGCGCTCCCGGAGGCGGGCCGTTGCGCACGATCAGCTCGTCGAACGAAGCAGGAAGCCCCGTCGAGATCTGGTCGTTGTCGTCGAGGAGATGCGCGCCGAAGTTCGGGTCGACCGCGACGGAGGGAGCAGCATCTGTACCGCGGACGGACTCGTCATTCTTTGCCGTCCCGGACGGATCGACGCCGGAGGGGGATGCCTCGGCATCCCCCTCGGCGTTTTCTGCCTTGTTCGGCTCGGCCACCCCTGCCACGCCGCGAGTCTGTGGGGCGGCAGCCGCGGGCGCCGAAACCGGGATGAAGCGAGCGGAGGTCGCCGGCTCGCCGAGAGCTGAGACCGGCATCTGCGCAGCCAGCAGGTCGGGGGTGACCACGGGGACGGACGCCGTGCGGATGCGCTCCTGCTCCCGCGCCTGACGACGCGTCAGCGGCGAGACGCCGAGGTCGACGTGCGCGTCCGGCATCGGCGGGAGGGTGAACGCCGGGGGGGCGGCACGGGGCAACGGGGCCGAGGGCGGCGGAGGGGCG
Source organism: Microbacterium sp. (assembly GCA_003476465.1). Classification (GTDB taxonomy): domain Bacteria; phylum Actinomycetota; class Actinomycetes; order Actinomycetales; family Microbacteriaceae; genus Microbacterium. Next base: position 1,626 of record DMUE01000236.1, read on the forward strand.
GCGACGAATGTTTCTTCCTCGACCTCGTCGGCCGCGTTGGCTGCATCGCTCTGCACGGGTAGTGCCCCGGTGGCGTGCAGTTCGCGGAGCTTCTTCCGCGTCAGCGGCTGCTCGGGTGTGCTCATGCGTTGCTCCGATAAAGATGATGCTTGCTGATGTACTGAACGACCCCGTCCGGGACGAGGTACCACACAGGGTCCCCCCGGTGGACCCGCTCACGACAGTCCGTCGACGAAATCGCCAGAGCCGGGATCTCGAGTTGACTCACGACCTCACTCGGGAGCCCCCCGGTGTCGAGGACGTGTCCTGGACGGCTCACGGCGACGAAATGTGCGAGGTTCCAGAGTTCATCATGGTCCCTCCAACTGAGAATCTGCGCTACCGCGTCCGCGCCGCTGATGAAAAAGAGATCGGCACCGGGGCGCTGAGCATGCAGATCGCGGAGGGTGTCGATCGTGTAGGTCGGTCCGGCGCGTTCCACATCCACGCGGCTGACCGTGAATCCGGGGTTCGACGCGGTGGCGATCACGGTCATCAGATATCGATGTTCGCTATCGCTGACCTTCTGCTTCTGCCAGGGGGTCCCCGTCGGGACGAAGACGACCTCGTCGAGTGCGAAGTGCTGGGCGACCTCGCTGGCGGCGACCAGGTGACCGTTGTGGATCGGATCGAACGTCCCGCCCATAACCCCGATCCGAGGTCGCTGCCCCGCGTCCGTCGCCATGCCCGACCTAGTGGCCGCTCCCCGTCCGATGCTCGACATCCGCTCCGTGACTCTGCGCGAAGGCCCGCCCCTTGCCCGCGTGGCGGTTCGCGACATCCCGGTAGGAGAAGACCACGAGCGCAAGGGCCGCGAAGATCACCAGAGCGATTCCGAAGAAGACCAGGGTCTCCAGCGCAACGTTGCCGTGCTGACCCTCTTCGGCCGCGGCCAGGATCGTCGTGACGAGCGCCATTCTGTGACTCCGTTCGAATCAATACGTGTTCGGAACAAATACGTGTTCGGATCGCCCGCCGAGGCGAATGGGTAGGCGGGTGATGCGTGCTTTCCCAGTCTAGAGAACTATCAACGGGTCTGCCCGGCGCCGCGCGCGAGCCATTTCGTGCTCGTCAGCTCGGGCAGACCCATCGGTCCGCGGGCGTGCAGCTTCTGAGTCGAGATGCCGACCTCGGCACCGAANNGACGAATGTGCACCAGCGCCTGGTCGAAGTCATCGACGACGCGGATCGCCACATCGAGCGTTCCGTATTCGGTGGCCCAGTCTTCTTCCGTCGCCCGAACGACGCCGGCGATCGCAGCCGAGGTCCGCTCGTCTCCATGCAGGGTCACGCCCTGCCGTTGCAGAGCCTCGGCAACGGTCGGCAGCACGCGTTCGGCCGCGGAGCCGACCACCAGAACGGTCTCGACGGCGTTACAGACGCTCGGCCGCTGCACCTTGGCGTTCACGACTATGTCTCGTGCCCACTCGAGCGGTGCCGACTCGTCGAGCACGATGTGCACCACCCCCGCACCCGTCTCGATGACGGGAACGGATGACTCGGTCACGACGGTCTCGATCAGCTGGGCACTGCCTCGGGGCACGAGCACGTCCACGAGCCCGCGTGCCAGCATGAGTTCGCGCGCTCCCGCACGACCGAAGCCGTCGACCGTCTGGATCGCTTCGGCGTCGATGCCGCGATTCGCCAAGGCAGCGCGCATGATCCGCACGAGGGCGGCGTTCGATTTTTCGGCGGCCGACCCCCCGCGCAACACGACCGCATTGCCGGAGCGCAGCGCCAATGCGGCAATGTCGACGGTCACGTTCGGGCGCGCCTCATAGATCGACCCGATGACGCCGAACGGCACGCTGACCTTCTGCAGAACAAGACCGTTCGGCAGCACCCGCTCCTCAAGCAGCCGCCCGACGGGGTCGGGCAGATCGGCGACCGCGCGGACCGCGTCGGCCAGCGCCGAGACGCGCGGGGCGTCGAGCCGGAGACGATCCTGTAGCGATTCCGAGAGACCGGTCGCGCGTCCGCGCTCAAGATCCTCGGCGTTTGCGGCGATGATCTCGTCGGATGCTTCGTCTATCGCCTGAGCGATCTCGTGAAGCATGGCGGCCTTGTCAGCGTCGGCGAGCAGGCCGATGCCGCGCGACGCAGACTTCGCCAGTCCCATCAGATCGCGGGCCGTTGTGACGCCCCGGGCGTGCGAGGACGATCCGTCGGTCGGGATGCTCGACGTAACGCTGGTGGCTGTGCTGGTCATCGGCCCAGTGTATCGACCGCTTCTGCGCTTCCCGCCGGAGCATCTGTACCCGCGGAGAGCGCTGCATTCGCCGGTTCCGTGCGGATGGGTCCCGTAGGTGCCGTGGGCGTCGCCTGCGGGTCCGGCTCGAACCATGTCCCCACGGCGGCACCCGCCAGGGCTTCCGCAACGCGCGCAGCACTGGTCACCAGCACGCCGACACCCGTGGCGGTGGCCAGGCGAGCCGCAGACACCTTGGTCGCCGCTCCCCCCGTTCCCACGCTGTTCACGACGACCGAGCCGAACTCGTAGCCGCTCAGGTCGTCGCCGAACGCCACCCGGTCGATCGCGCGAGCGCCGGGCTGGTCCGGTGGTCGGGTGTAGAGGTTCTCGATGTCGCTGAGCAGCACCAGAGCGTCGGCGCCGATCAGCTGAGCCACCAGCGCCGCGAGCCGGTCGTTGTCGCCGAAACGGATCTCGTGAGTCGCGACGGTGTCGTTCTCGTTGACGATCGGCAGGATGCGCAGGCCCAGCAGCCGCTCCATCGCGCGGCGGGCGTTGGAGCGCGGCGTCGCGTTCTCGAGGTCTCCGGCCGTCAGGAGCACCTGACCTGCGAGCACACCGAAGCGGTCAAGGCTCGTCTGGTAACGCCACATGAGCACGTTCTGCCCGACCGCGGCAGCGGCCTGCTGTGTCGCGAGGTCCGTAGGCCGACCCTCGAGGCTGAGGAGCGGCAGCGCGGTGGCGATGGCGCCGGACGACACCAGGACGACCTCGGCGCCACGAGCATGCACCTCGGCGAGAGCGGTGACGATCGCATCGATGCTCGCCGCCTGGTCGCCGCTGATGGATGAGGAGCCGACCTTGACGACGATGCGTTTCGCAGAGGCGATGTCGGCGCGGTGCAGGGTGCTCACGCGTCGCCCTCGACCTCGCGCTGCTCCGCAGCCGCTACCCGCTGAATCTCGAACTCGGCGCGGGCTTCTGCCTTGGCATCCATCCGCTCGTGGTACCGATCCCGGCGCTGGGAGGTCGTGCGGCGCGTGTTCGTGTCGAGGCGCGGGTCCATGCCGCGCGGCGCGGTCATGAGTTCGGCGGCCGAGCTCAGGGTGGGCTGCCAGTCGAAGACGACACCCTCACCCTCGCCGATGACGACGGTCGAGCCCGGCTCGGCACCGGCCCGAACGAGTCCGTCTTCGACCCCGAGCTTCGCCAGGCGGTCGGCCAGGTACCCCACGGCCTCTTCGTTCTGGAAATCTGTCTGCTGCACCCAGCGCACCGGCTTGTCGCCGAGCACCCGGTAGACGTTGCCGTACGTGCCACCCTCGACGCGGATGGTGTAGCCCTGTTCCTTGTCGAAACGAGGGCGCAGCACGATGCGCTCGGGCGCCGGCTTCGCGGCCAGCTCCGCCCGGTGCTCGGCGACGACCTCGCCCAGAGCGAACGTCAGCTCGCGCAGGCCCTCGTGGGCGATGGTCGAGATCTCGAACACGCGGTAACCACGCGACTCGAGCTCGGGCCGCACGAAATCGGCTAGTTCGCGGCCCGCGGGCACGTCGATCTTGTTCAGGGCGACCAGTTGCGGACGCTCGAGCAGCGGCAGCTGGTCTTCCGGAACCGGGTATGCACCGAGCTCGGCGAGAATGACATCGAGGTCGGTCAGCGGGTCGCGGCCGGGCTCGAGAGTCGCGCAGTCCANNNTCGGCGACGACCTTCAGTTCGAGGAGGACATCGCCCTCCCACCCCGGCGTGCCGAGCAGCGCGAAACCGGGGGCCTTGCGCTTCGGCGACGCCAGAGCCGCGTTTCCGAGACCTCCGACCCCACCGGGCGCAACGACGAACCGCGTTCCGGGCTCGACCATGTCGATTAGCGTTTCGCCCGCGGCATCCTTGACGACAGTGCCCACCGGTACGGGCAACTCGACGTCTTCTCCCGCGGCGCCTTGGCGCAGATCACCGGCACCGAAAGCACCGTTGTTCGACGTGCGGTGCGGCGAGTAGTGGTACGACAGCAACGTGGTGACCTGGGGGTCGGCGACGAGTACGATGTCGCCGCCGTTGCCACCGCTCGCACCATCCGGTCCTGCGAGGGGCTTGAACTTCTCGCGACGAACCGAGACACAGCCGTTCCCGCCTTTGCCCGCACGCAGGTGGAGCGTCACCCGGTCAACGAATGAGACCATCGTGCACTCCTTTCACAAAATGCTCAGGGGGCGAGCCGAAGCCCGCCCCCCTCACCGAAAACCGAACTGCGGTCCTCGCGCGGTCACTCCGCCGCGACGACGATGTTGACGACCTTGCGGCCACCCTTCTTGCCGAACTCGACCGCACCGGCCTGCAGCGCGAACAGCGTGTCGTCGCCACCGCGACCCACACCCGCGCCCGGGTGGAAGTGGGTGCCGCGCTGACGGACGATGATCTCGCCGGCGCTGACGACCTGGCCGCCGAAGCGCTTGACGCCCAGCCGCTGGGAGTTGGAGTCGCGACCGTTACGGGTGGAGCTTGCGCCCTTTTTGTGTGCCATCTCGAATCTCCCGCGCCTACTTGATGCCGGTTACCTTGACGCGCGTGAGGTCCTGACGGTGCCCCTGGCGCTTCTTGTAACCGGTCTTGTTCTTGAACTTCTGGATGACGATCTTGGGTCCGCGCAGCTCGCCGAGAACCTCGGCCGTCACGGTCACCTTGGCCAGCTTGTCGGCGTCGGTGGTGACTTTGTCGCCGTCGACCAGGAGCACCGCGGGCAGCTCGATCTTTTCGCCGAGCCCGGCCTTCTGACGGTCGAGAACGACGATCGTGCCGACCTCGACCTTCTCCTGGCGGCCACCGGCGCGCACTACTGCGTAAACCACTTCACACCTGTTTCTCTGGGGAACCTTGTGGTTCCATGTGACGGAAGTCTCTGCTCCACGGGGCACGGCATCCGGTGAGATTCCGTACTACCCGTGGGGCGGTGCGGAAGCTTCGCTCTCGTCGCGCCGCACGCATAGCGGCGGTACGTGACGCACCAAGGATCGAGTCTACCCGACGCGGACGGATGCGGCAAAAGCACCGGCCGCGCGTCGCGCTGGCGCGCGTGAGCACGGCCGGTCACCGAACACGGCCATCGGATGATGCGCCCCCGGTGCGCTCGCGCACATCGTGCACCGGGTGTTGCCGCCTGAGAGCATTAGGATCTGCGGATGGCCATCCTGATCGACACGGCGCGGTGGCCTGCCCACGGACGCCTCTGGGCCCATCTCATAAGCGACGACAATCTGACCGAGTTGCACACCTTCGCTGCCGCCCACGACATCCCCCGCCGCGGCTTCGACCGCGACCACTACGACGTGCCAGAAGAGGTCGTCGACCGGCTGATCGCTGCTGGAGCGCGACATGTGACCGCGCGCGAGCTCGTTCACGCGCTCCGCGACTCGGGGCTGCGCGTGACGTCGCGCGAACGACGCGAACGCTGACGGCACGCTCGGGCGGTCTCACACGCTCAGCCCGCGTTCACAGCCTCCCGCAGAACGACAACTAATCGACGCTCGGCATCGCCACCGGCGTACCGGTCACGATGCCGGTGGACACGCGGCGGCGCTGGCGGCCCTGCCCCGGAGCCTTGGGCTCGGGGAGCGCCTGAAGCACCGAATCGAGCAGTTGCTCCTTCTCGGTCTTCGGCGCCGGGAGGCGCTGCTCACCGCGCTGCTCTCCCCGCTGGTCGCCACGTTGTGCGCTGCGCTGCTCTCCCCGCTTGCGACGCTTCTTCGGTCGCTCGCCGTCGGCGGGCGGTGCCGTGGGCCCTTCGGGCAGGACGATCTCGATCGCCTCGGCGATGGCCGGTGCTGCGGCATCCGTCGGCTCGTTCTCAGCCTGTGCACCGAGCGTCGACGCCGCTATCTGCGCGAGCGCCGACTTCACACCCTCCGTGATCACGTGCGTGCCGCCGTTGCCGTTGCCGTTGCCGTTCGACGGGGCGTTGCCGCCGCGAGAGCGGCGGTTCGACCCGCCGGCGGCAGGAGCGGATGAGGAGGATGAGCGGTGCTTGACGACGGGATCGTGGTGCACGACCACACCTCGGCCGGCACAGACCTCGCAGTTCTCGCTGAACGTCTCGAGCAGGCCGAGTCCCAGCTTCTTGCGCGTCATCTGCACCAGACCCAGCGAGGTGACCTCGGCGACCTGATGCTTCGTCCGGTCGCGGCTGAGGCATTCGACCAGGCGGCGCAGCACCAGATCGCGGTTGGACTCGAGCACCATGTCGATGAAGTCCACGACGATGATGCCGCCGATGTCGCGCAGGCGCAGCTGCCGCACGATCTCTTCGGCCGCCTCGAGGTTGTTCTTCGTCACCGTCTCTTCGAGGTTTCCGCCCGAGCCGACGAACTTGCCGGTGTTGACGTCGACGACCGTCATCGCCTCGGTGCGGTCGATGACGAGCGAGCCGCCGGAGGGCAACCACACCTTGCGGTCGAGCGCCTTCTCGATCTGTTCGCTCACCCGGAACTCATCGAACGGGTCGCGATCGCCCGCATACGATTCGATGCGCTCGAGCAGGTCGGGCGCGACGGACTCGAGGTAAGCCTCGATCGTTCGCTGCGCCTCTTCGCCCTGGATCAGCATCTTGCGGAAGTCCTCGTTGAAGACATCCCGCACGATCTTCACGAGCAGGTCGGGCTCGGAGTGCAGCAGGGCCGGGGCCTGAACGGTCTCGAGCTGCGAGCTGATGTGCTCCCACTGACTCGTGAGGCGCTGCACGTCGCGCGTCAGCTGGTCTTCTGTCGCCCCTTCGGCCGCGGTGCGGACGATGACACCGGATGACTCGGGCAGGACTTCCTTGAGGATGCGCTTCAGGCGCACCCGCTCGGTGTCGGGGAGCTTTCGCGAGATGCCGTTCATCGATCCGGCGGGCACGTACACGAGGTAGCGGCCGGGCAGCGAGATCTGGCTCGTCAGTCGGGCGCCCTTGTGCCCGACTGGGTCCTTCGTGACCTGGACGAGGACACGGTCGCCGGGCTTGAGCGCGAGCTCGATGCGGCGCGGCTGGTTGCCCGTCTCGACGGCGTCCCAGTCGACTTCGCCCGAGTACAGCACCGCATTGCGTCCGCGGCCGATGTCGACGAACGCCGCCTCCATGCTGGGCAGGACGTTCTGCACGCGACCGAGGTAGACGTTGCCGATGAGGGACGCATCCTGGTTGCGGGCGACGTAGTGCTCGACGAGGACGTTGTCCTCGAGCACGGCGATCTGGATGCGCCCGTTCTTCGAACGCACGATCATGTCGCGGTCGACCGCCTCGCGGCGTGCCAAGAACTCGGCCTCGGTGACGACGGCACGCCGACGACCGGCCTCGCGACCGTCGCGGCGACGCTGCTTCTTGGCCTCCAGCCGCGTCGAGCCCTTGATGCGCTGCGGTTCGGTGATGACCTCGACGGCCCGGGGCTGACGCACGCGGACGACCGCGGAGGTGTCTTGCGGCTCGTTCGGCTCTTCGCCCGCACGCCGACGATTGCGACGGCGCGACGTGCCCTGCGATTCGCGGTCGCCCCTCTCGTCGGGATCGTCCCGGTCGTCCCGGTCGTCGGGCTCGGCGCGGCCGCTCATGGCCGCTGGGAGCGGCACGATCTCGGGCGCATAGAACATCAGCTGGGTCGATGCCTGCGAGACGAAAACCTCGGGCAGCAGGCCCAGCGCGACCGCGGTGGGCAGCTCCGGTCCGGGCTCCGGATCCGTCTTGAGGTCGGCTTGCGCCGGAGGTTCGGGCGCTTCGGCCGTAGACGCCTCGGGTGTGAGATCTTCAGCACCAAAACCAGGAACCTCGTCAGGCGCCTGCNNTGCCCGCATTCTGTGGGGCAGAGTCATCGACCGCCGCGCTCGCTGCATCCCCCGCCGGGGTCGCTTCACTGAGCGAGGGAGCGCGTTCGGTTTCGGAAGAGACACCTTCGTCGACGGACGGCGAGCCTTCACTCGGTGTGTCGGCCCCCGTGGGCGTCAGCGGCGTATCGGCCGGTGACGCTTCCTGAAGGTCGGTGTGGTCGTTGTCATTGTTGTCATCAGCCATCGCTGGCGCACTCCCTGGCGGGCGACATCCGCGCGTCACCCGGCGAACTCTCGTGCGGCGCCGCACCTGCGGTGCCACGAACTCACTCGGTCTGCAGCAGGCCCATAGCTCGTGCTGCGAAGGGCGATCATCGCCCGAAGTCTTCGTCGATGCCATGCCCGGCGCGGCCGGTGAGGCATCCACGCATCATTATCGCACCATCCGGCACTCCGTGTGTGCGCCACCCCGCCGCCGAGTATCCGGCAACCGCCCGAAGCCTCACCCGGGCGCCGACGTCGGCCCGGCCGACCGCACGTCCGGAAGGCAGAATCCGATGCCATAATCCGAGGCATGCCCACGTCCCCGCAGACACACACCCGTCCTGTCGCCCTCGCCGTGTGGCTCATCGTCGCGGGGGTGATCGGCTGGTGGGCAGCGTTCCGACTCACGCTCGAGCGCATCCATCTGCTGGCCGACCCCGATGCCGCCCTGTCCTGCGACTTCAGCATCCTCGTGCAGTGCCGAGCCAACCTCGAGTCCTGGCAGGGCATGGTCTTCGGCTTCCCCAACCCCCTGATCGGGCTCGGCGCCTGGGTCGCCCCGATCGCCGTCGGTGTGGCGATCCTTGCCCGGGCCCGATTCGCACGCTGGTTCTGGTGGCTGTTCGAGGCCGGCATGATCTTCGCCATCGGCTTCGTCATCTGGCTGATCACCCAGAGCATATTCGTGCTGGGCACGCTGTGCCCCTGGTGCATGGTGACCTGGGCCGTGACGATCCCGACGTTCTACGCCGTGACCCTCCACCTCTTCCGGTCGCGGCTGGTACCCGCGCCATCCGGAGTCCGGCGCGCCGCCGACTCGCTGATGGGGTGGGTACCGGTGATGACGGTCGTGAGCTACGCGATCATCGCCGTGCTGGCGCAGCTGCGTCTGGATGCGCTCAACAACCTCTTCTGAGCCAGGCGGGCCTCGTCTTGCTCGTGCTCGCGACCTCGGAGCCGGGCTCAGCCGAACCAGATGCGGAGTTCGCGCTCAGCCGACTCGGGGCTGTCCGAGCCGTGGACGAGGTTCTGCTGCGCGGCCAGGCCCCAGTCGCGCCCGTAGTCGCCGCGGATGGTGCCGGGCGCCGCACCGGTCGGGTCGGTCGTGCCCGCCAGCGCGCGGAAGCCCTCGATCACGCGGTTACCGGCGAGGCGGATGGCCACGGCCGGGCCCGACATCATGAACTCCAGCAGCGGCTCGTAGAACGGCTTTCCCTCGTGCTCGGCGTAGTGCTGCTCGAGCAGGTCACGGTCGGGCTCGACGAGCTTGATGTCCACGAGCGCGTACCCCTTGCGCTCGACGCGGGCCAGGATATCTCCGGTGAGACCACGGGCGACACCGTCGGGCTTGATGAGGACGAGCGTCTCTTCGGTGGTCATGGTGCTTCTCCTTCCGGCGCCGCAGCGCGCGTTCGTGCTTCTATCCGTGGTCCTTGGATTGCGGCGTATGCCCACATGCCTCCGAAGATCAGGGCGATCACCAGCATCGCGGGAACCAGGAACGCCGAAAGCGCCACGATGACCTGCAGCACCCAACCGGTGGCGATCCCCGCAGGCTTGTTCACGAAGCCGGCGGTGACGATCATCACGACCGCGACAGCCGAGCCGGCGACGACGCCCACCCAATCGGGCAGCGAGTCGGGCAGCACTTTGAGCCCGTAGACGGCGAGGCCGCCGAGGAAGACGACGATCGACTCGAAGCCCAAGACCACCGAGGCGAGCTGGGCCGTCAAGCTCCGCTTCTGCCGCGGGTTCCCCTCTCCCCGGGCGCTCACGAGGCTGCCCCGCTCTTCCAGCCCTCGGCGTCTGCGAGCGCCATGGCTTCGCCTGCGAGCACGACCGATCCCGCGATCACGACCGCGCGGCGATCGGATGGCGCAGCCCACGCCCGCGCGGATTCTGCCGCTTCTTCGAGGTCACGGTGAACGCTTGCGTGTAAACCCGCCGCCTCGACGAGTTCGGCGAGTGCATCGGGGTCGTTCGCGCGATCGGAGTCCGGTGCCGTGACGAACACCTCGGCTGCGACGGGCGCGAGCGCCGCGACGATGCCCGCGGCATCCTTGTCTCCCAGCACACCGAGCACCACACCCCACTCGTCGAAGTCGAAAAACGACCGCAGGGCCTCGGCCAGCGCGCGGACGCCATGCGGGTTGTGCGCCGAGTCCACGAGAACCGTCGGGTGCGTGCCCACGAGTTGCAGGCGCCCGGGCGAGGTGACGGTGCTGAGGCCGTCCGCCAACACGTCGCCGGCGATCGCCTGCGTGGCACCGCCGATCAGCGACTCCACGGCCGCGATCGCGAGGGCGGCGTTCGCCGCCTGATGGGTACCGAAGAGCGGCAGGTACTCGTCGTCGTAGCGTCCGGCGAGACCCCGCACCGAGATGAGCTGCCCCCCGACCGCTAGTCGATCCGACTCGAGCGCGAACTCCTCGCCTTCGAAGGCGATGGTGGCGCCGCGCTCCGCGGCCGCGGAGCGAAGCACAGCAGCGGCATCGACGGCCTGACGGGCCGATACGACAGCAGCGCCGTCCTTGATGATCCCGGACTTGACCCGGGCGATCTTCGCAATCGTGTCACCGAGCCTGTCGGCGTGGTCGAGGTCGATCGGTGCGAACACCGCGACGTCTCCATCCGCGGTGTTCGTGGAGTCCCAGGATCCGCCCATGCCGACTTCCAGCACCACCACGTCGACGGGGGAGTCCGAGAATGCCAGAAACGCAAGGGCCGTGAGCAGTTCGAAGAACGTCAGCTCGTCCTCGCCCGCCTCGGCGAGCTCCGCATCGACGAGCGCGACGAAGGGCTGAATCTCGTCCCAGGCATCCGCGACGGCGGCGTCGAGCACCGGTTCGCCGTCGATCATGATCCGTTCAGTGAAGCGCTCGAGGTGCGGGCTGGTGAACAACCCCGTGCGCAGGCCATGGGCCCGCAGCAGACTCTCGATGATGCGGCTCGTGCTCGTCTTGCCGTTCGTCCCCGTGACGTGCACAACGCGGTACGTCCGCTGCGGATCTCCGAGGTAGTCGAGCAGGCGCGCGGTGCGCTCCTTGCGGGGCTGCACCCACCGCTCCCCCGCGCGGGCGAGCAGCGCGGCGTAGACGGCGTCGGCCCGGAGGGTGTCCTCCGGTGTGGTGTCGCTCATGTGCGTCCCTCCGCTCGTGTCACAGCAACGGTGAATGCTCCCGCATTCGCGAAAACGCCGGCGGCGAAGGATGCCGTGTGCCCGGCCTTGGCCTTGTCGCCCGCGAAACCACGTGATGAACCGCGCAGCGTGTCGCTCTTGGTGCCCAGGAGGTATTCCACCGCGAGTGTCTCACGCGCGACATCCGCCGCCTCGAACCCGACCGACACCGCCTGGGCGTCCGCGTCATCCTCGAAGGTGACGACGAGGTGGATCCGGTCACTGACGTCGAAACCCGCGGCTTTGCGGGTGTCTTGCACGGCGCGGATGACGTCCCGCGCCAGGCCCTCCGCCTCCAGATCTGGCGTCGCCCTGGTGTCGAGCAGCACGAATCCGCCCCCGGGCAACAGCGCAAGCGCCTCCCCCTCGGGTCGGCCGGCCGTTTCGAGCTCGAGCTCGTACTCCCCCGGTTCGAGCGCGATGCCCCCCGCGACGACGGCGCCGTCGATTTCCGCCCAGTCGCCCGAACGAGCGGCCTGGATGGCTCGCTGCACGTCCTTGCCGATGCGTGGGCCGGCCGCGCGGGCGTTGACCGTGAGGCGGTGGGTGATGCCGTAATCCGCCGCCGTGTCCGCCTCGAGCTCGATCAGCTCGAGGGACTTGACGTTGAGCTCGTCACGCAGGATCTCGTCGAATCGGCCGAGCGCCCAGGCATCCGTCATCACGACCGTCAGCCGAGCAAGGGGCAGGCGAACACGCTTGCCCTCGCGCTTGCGCAGGGCATTGGCGACGCTCGAGACCTCGCGCACCGCGTCCATTGCCGAACGGATGTCGGGGGCCGTGAGGAACACCTCGGCATCAGGCCAGTCCTGGAGGTGGACGCTCCGCCCACCCGTCAGGCCCTGCCATACGCGCTCGCTGACGAGCGGGATGAGCGGGGCTGCGACGCGCGTGAGCGTCTCGAGCACGGTGTAGAGCGTGTCGAACGCCTCGGTCGTCTTCGGATCGTGCGGGTCGACGCCCATCCAGAACCGGTCGCGCGATCGGCGGATGTACCAGTTCGTCAGCACCTCGGCGAAGTCGCGCAGGCGCGCCGCCGCGGTGGTGGAGTCGAGCCCGTCGAGATCGGCCGCGACGCCACGCACGAGCTCGCCGAGCAGCGCCAGGATGTACCGGTCGAGCACATCGGCCGAGTCGGTGCGCCAGGATGCCGTGTAGCCCTCGGCACCCGGATCTTCACCAGCGGAAGCTGCATCGGAACCCCCAGCGAAAGCGGCATTCGCATACGTGCAGAAGAAGTACCACGAGCTCCACAGCGGCAGCAGGAACTCCCGCACACCCGAACGGATGCCCTCCTCGGTCACGATGAGATTGCCGCCGCGCAGCACCGAGCTCGACATCAGGAACCAGCGCATGGCGTCGGATCCGTCGCGGTCGAACACTTCCGAGACATCCGGATAGTTGCGCAGCGACTTCGACATCTTCTGCCCGTCGCTGCCGAGCACGATGCCGTGCGCCGAGACGGCCTTGAACGCCGGCCGGTCGAACAGCGCGCCCGACAGGACGTGCATGACGTAGAACCAGCCGCGGGTCTGCCCGATGTACTCGACGATGAAGTCGGCGGGTGCGTGCGTGTCGAACCAGTCGCGGTTCTCGAACGGGTAATGCACCTGCGCGAACGGCATGGAGCCCGAATCGAACCAGACGTCGAGGACGTCCTCGATACGGCGCATCGTGCTCTGGCCGGACGGGTCGTCGGGGTTCGGGCGTGTGAGCTCGTCGACGTACGGACGGTGCAGGTCGACCTCGCCCGACTCGTTCCGCGGCAGGCGGCCGAAGTCGCGTTCGATCTCTTCGAGCGACCCGTACGCGTCGACGCGCGGGTGCTCGGGGTCATCGCTCTTCCAGACCGGGATAGGTGAGCCCCAATACCGGTTGCGGCTGATCGACCAGTCCCGTGCGCCCTCGACCCACTTGCCGAACTGTCCGTGCTGGACGTTCTCCGGCACCCAGGTGATGTTCTCGTTCAGCTCGACCAGGCGGTTGCGGAAGCCGGTCACCCGCACGAACCAGCTCGACACCGCCTTGTAGATCAGAGGGTTCCGGCAGCGCCAGCAGTGCGGGTACGAGTGCTCGTAGCTCGCCTCGCGCAGGAGCCGCCCGGCCTGGCGCAACAGGCGGATGAGGGGCGTGTTGGCGTCCATCCAGAGCTCGCCCGCGACATCCGTCACGGCGGGGAGGAAACGTCCGCCTTCGTCGAGACTCAGGATCGTCGGGATGCCCGCCGCCTCGCTCACCCGCTGGTCATCCTCACCATAGGCCGGGGCCTGGTGCACGATGCCCGTGCCGTCGGTCGTCGTGACGTAGTCGTCGACGACGATCCGCCACGCGTTTTCGGTGCCCCAGATCTCGGTGTCGGCGTAATAGTCGAACAAGCGGTCGTACGAGACCTCGGCGAGCTCGGCGCCCGTGACCTCGCGCTCGACGGCGTCGGCCGCCTCCGCTGCGCTCTCGTAGCCGAGATCCTTCGCGTAACCGGCGAGCAGGTCACCGGCGATCAGGTACCGGTGCGCGGATGCCTCGACCGGGTCATCCGATGTGCCCTCCGGCGTGCGGTGCACGTCGGCCGCTCCCGCAGGGCCCGCGGGAAGCACGACGTATCGGATGTCCGGGCCCACGGCGAGCGCCATGTTGGTGGGCAGCGTCCACGGGGTCGTCGTCCACGCGAGCGCGCGCACACCGGTCAGGCCGAGCGCCTCGGCCTTCAGCCCGACGAGCGGGAACGTGACGGTGACGGACGGGTCCTGACGCATCCGGTACACGTCGTCGTCCATGCGCAGCTCGTGGGTCGACAGCGGGGTCTCGTCGCGCCAGCAGTACGGCAGCACGCGGTACCCCTCGTAGGCCAGGCCCTTGTCGTACAGGGTCTTGAACGCCCAGAGGACGCTCTCCATGTAGGACGTGTCCAGCGTCTTGTAGCCGTTGTCGAAGTCGACCCACCGCGCTTGGCGCGTGACGTAATCCTGCCACTCGCGGGTGTAGGCCAGCACCGACTCGCGAGCCTTGGCGTTGAAGGTGTCGATGCCCATGGCTTCGATCTGGGCCTTCTCGGTGATGCCGAGCTGCTTCATCGCCTCGAGCTCAGCGGGCAGGCCATGGGTGTCCCAGCCGAACACGCGGTCGACCTTCTTGCCGCGCATGGTCTGGAACCGCGGGAAGAGGTCCTTCGCGTAGCCGGTCAGCAGGTGGCCGTAGTGCGGCAGCCCGTTCGCGAACGGCGGGCCGTCGTAGAAAACCCACTCGTCGCTGCCGTCCCGCTGCGCGATGCTGGTTCGAAACGTGTCGTCGTCGCGCCAGAAGTCGAGGACTTCGCGCTCGATCACCGGAAAGCGGGGGCTCGGGGGGACGGATTCGGCGGCCGGCCCGAACGCGGAACCATCGGCTGGGCCGCTCGAAGGCCGGGCGTTGTTGCGGGGATAGGTCATGGCATCTCGCAGGTGCTGTCGTGTGCTTCCTGCCGGGACGACTCGCCGGATACGATCCTCTCGGGAATCGTGGCCGTTCGAGCCGCGGTACCACCCTGCTTGCCGCTATGCGCAGCCCCTTTCACAGCGGCTGTGACGGGCCTGCCCCGCTCGGTTCTACTGAGGACCTGGGTCCCGTTCTTCCGAGAGCTCCCCGGTGATGGCCGGATCGATGCTCGTGCGTCCAGTCTAACGGCCCCGCACGGACGGTGGTTTCCGCGTCGAGCTGAACATCCGAGAGGAGCTGCGGGGAGAAATGGCACGGATGAGTCCTCTGAGCGGGCCTGCAGGACCCTGGAACCTCGCGGATGTACACGAATCAGGAGTCACCGAGGCGATAGCGTCGACGAATGGCCCGCCGCGAAGAGCACCCGTTCGCCCCGAGGATCTCCGCTCCCGACCTGCCGAGCGACCTCGCCGCAGGGCACGGATGGGATCGCGACGGCGAGTACTTTCAGCAAGCGTTCGCCGAGCTGGACGACACGACGGATGCCTCGCACGCCGAGATCTCGGAGTGCCGCCTG
>DMUE01000063.1 GCA_003476465.1 Microbacterium sp.
GACAGGAAGATCGCGGGGCCGCCTCGCCTGCGCAGGTAGCGTTCCGAGCGTTCCCAGTTCGCTTCGCCGATGCGTGCGCCCAGACGCGATGCTCGAATCCTCGGGCCGAGCCAGCGACCTATCCAGAACCCGATGCTCTCGCCGACGAGGGCGCCGACGACGACGGACACACCGAGCAGCACGCCTTCGAGCGGGGACGACACCGCGGTCGCAGCGACGATCACGATCGTGTCGCCCGGAACGACCAAACCGATCAGGATGCTGGTCTCGAGAATGATCGCACCCCCCGCCAGCAGAGTCCGCAGCACCGGATCGACGCTCTGGACCGTGTCCAGCAGCCACGACAGCAACTCGTTCACGGGTTGAGCCTACGACCAGTCATCCCCGTACCCTGGGTGCGTGTCCCAGGATCTCGATGCCGAGCTGCTGACCACCTGGATCGACCCCCAGGCGGTGTTCGCCATCCTCGATCCGACCCATCCGGATGTGTTCTGGATGGACGCGGGCCTCGGTGCGCTGTCGGGGTGGAGTTTCGTCGGATATGGGGTGCCCGCGCCCGTCGATCATGTGCGCGGGGTGGTGCTCGAAGAAGCATGGGTCGGTGCGCGGGCTCCGCGCCCGGAGTGGCCTGCGGGCCCGTTTCGCGGCGGTTGGGTGGGCTGGTTCGCCTACGATCCAGCGGCCGAGCGTGCGGGTGCGTCGCCGCGCGAGGTCCTGAGGGACAGCTCCGACGGGGCGGTGGATCAGGATGCCTGGGTGCGCGCGGGCGCATGGGTCGCCTTCGATCACGGGGCGCACCGCGCCTGGGCCGTCGCGCCCGCCTCCGGTCTGGCATCCTGGGTGGCGACGCTGCAGGGTCTCGGGAGCGCCTCGGTATCGCCCTCCCCGGCGGCGACGGGACCGACACCCGCGCCCGCCTCGACCGCCACCGCCCGGCACACTCCCGCGGAGTATGAGGCACTGATCGCGCGCTGTCACGACGCCATCCGCGCGGGCGATGCCTACCAGCTGTGCCTGACAACGCGGTTCGAGGTCGAGACATCCGAGTCTCCCGCCGCCGTCTACACCCGGTTGCGGGCCTCCAGCCTCGCCCATCGCGGCGGTTTCGTGCGCATCGGCGGCACCAGCCTGCTCAGCGCGAGCCCCGAGGAGTTCCTCGGTGTGCGCAGGGGGATCGTGCGCACGCGGCCCATCAAAGGAACCCGACCCCGGGACGATGACCCTGAATCGGATGCGGCGCTCGCCCGCGAACTGCTCGCGAGCGAGAAGGAGCGCGCCGAGAACGTCATGATCGTCGATCTGATGCGCAATGACCTGTCGCGGGTGTGCGAGGCGGGCACGGTGCGAGTCGATGCGCTGCTCGTGGTGGAGACGTATCCGCACGTGCATCAGCTGGTCAGCACCGTTTCGGGACGCCTGCGCCCCCGGATCACCGTCGGTGAACTGCTGGATCGCGCATTCCCTGCAGGCTCGATGACGGGGGCTCCGAAGCTGTCGGCGATGGAGATCCTGCAGCGGCTTGAGCGCAGTCCGCGCGGGATCTATGCCGGATGTTTCGGGTGGATCGGCACCGACGGGGCCCTGGACCTGGCGATGGTCATCCGCTCGATCGTCATGCACGATGGAGTCGCCGTGGTCGGGGCGGGCGGCGGAATCACGTGGTCGTCCGTGCCGCTTGACGAGGAGCGCGAGGTGGGCATCAAAGCGCGTGCGCCGCTCGCCGCGCTCGGCGCCGGGCTTCCGTCGGGCTGGTCAGCTCGATTGCGCTGGTGAGGGGCGTTCGGCCGGCGGGGAGGGGTCGTCCACGGTCCGGCGATCGACAAGGGCGGGTCCGCTAACCTGGAAAGACGCGCCTGCGCGCATCCCGAACCCCGCTCGATTGGTTTTCTGTGTCCCAGACCGTTCCCACTGACAACGCTGCCGCCGATCCTTCCAACGGTGGTCCCGGCGAGGGCGCGCGCTACGACGCCGCCGCGATCCAAGCCAAGTGGCAGGCCGCGTGGCAGGCCGAAGAACCGTTCCGGGCCGGGGGTGAGGGCGACACCCGCCCGCGCAAGTACGTGCTCGGGATGTTCCCCTACCCGTCCGGCGACATGCACATGGGGCACGCCGAGAACTACGCCTACGTCGACACCGTGGCCCGGTTCTGGCGACACCGCGGCTACAACGTGCTGAACCCGATCGGTTGGGATTCCTTCGGTCTGCCCGCAGAGAACGCCGCGATCCAGCGCGGTGTCGACCCGCGCGAGTGGACATATGCCAACATCGCTCAGCAGAAGACGAGCCTGCGCGCCTTCGGTACCTCGTACGACTGGAGCCGCGTGCTCCACACCAGTGACGACGCGTACTACCGCTGGAACCAGTGGCTGTTCCTGAAGCTCTACGAGCGGGGGCTGGCATACCGCAAGGACGCCCTGGTCAACTGGGATCCCGTGGACCAGACCGTGCTCGCGAACGAGCAGGTCCTGCCGGACGGCACGTCCGACCGCAGCGGCGCCGTGGTGGAGAAGAAGAAGCTCACGCAGTGGTTCTTCAAGATCACCGATTATGCCGACCGTCTGCTCGACGACCTCAACCAGCTCGAGGGGTTCTGGCCGCACAAGGTGATCCAGATGCAGCGAAACTGGATCGGCCGCTCCGTCGGTGCCGACATCGACTTCGAGATCGAGGGCCACCCCGACACGGTGACGGTGTTCTCGACCCGCCCAGACACCCTGCACGGTGCGACGTTCTTCGTGGTGGCGCCGGATTCTGACCTCGCGCAGGAACTCGTGGCCGGTGCCGAACCGGAGGTGCGCGATCGTTTCGACGCATACCTGGACAGTGTTCGCCGAACAACCGACATCGATCGCCAGAGCACGGATCGCCCGAAAACGGGGGTATTCCTGAACCGCTACGCGATCAACCCGGTGAACGGTGCGCGTCTGCCGATCTGGGCCGCCGACTACGTCCTGGCCGACTACGGCCACGGTGCCGTCATGGCGGTTCCCGCGCACGACCAGCGCGACCTCGACTTCGCCCGCGCCTTCGATCTGCCGATCACCGTGGTGGTCGACACGACGGCGCCGATCACGGGCGCGATCCCGGTGATCGAACTCGACGACGAGGGCGTTCCGATCGACCCGGGCGCCGACGCCCCCGGACTCGACGACATCGACCCCGCGCGGACCGGCATCGCGCTCACAGGCGAGGGACGGATGATCAACTCCGGTCCGCTCGACGGACTCTCGAAGCGCACCGCCATCGCCCGCAGCATCGAGCAGCTCGAGGCATCCGGTACGGGGCGCGCGGCCAAATCGTACCGCCTGCGCGACTGGTTGATCTCGCGCCAGCGCTTCTGGGGCACACCGATCCCGATGCTGCACACCGCGGACGGCGAGATCGTGCCGGTGCCCGAGGATCAGCTGCCGATCCGCCTGCCCGACGTGCAGGGCCTCGACCTGACCCCCAAGGGTGCCTCGCCGCTGGGCGCCGCCGAGAGTTGGGTCAACACCGTGCACCCGGCGACGGGAGCACCCGCGCGGCGAGACCCCGACACGATGGACACGTTCGTCGACAGCTCGTGGTACTTCCTGCGCTTTCTCTCCCCGGGCGATGACACGCAGGCGTTTGCGATGCGTGAGGCGCAGCGTTGGGCGCCGGTTGATTCGTACATCGGCGGTGTCGAGCACGCCATCCTGCACCTGCTCTACGCGCGCTTCATCACCAAGGTGTTGTTCGACATGGGCCTGGTGGACTTCACCGAGCCGTTCTCGTCGCTTGTCAACCAGGGCATGGTTCTGCTCGGTGGCTCGAAGATGTCCAAGAGCAAGGGCAACCTGGTCGAGTTCGCCGCGAGCATGGAGTCCCCGGGCGCCGATGCGGTGCGCGTCGCGATCGCGTTCGCGGGCCCGGTCGAGGACGACATCGAGTGGGAGGATGTCTCCACAAGCGGCGCACAGAAGTTCCTCGCCCGTGCGTGGCGCGTGGCGAACGACGTCGACAGCGACCCGAGCGTGATCTGGGCCGCGGGCGATCCCGCGCTTCGACGCGTCACGCACCGTCTGCTGGCGGACGCCCCCGGGCTGGTCGAGCAGACCAAGTTCAACGTCGTCATCGCCCGCCTCATGGAGCTCGTCAACGCGACCCGCAAGGCGATCGATACGGGCGCGGGACCCGCTGACCCCGCCGTGCGCGAGGCCGCCGAGGTCACCGCGATGGTCCTCGACCTGTTCGCGCCGCACACGGCCGAAGAGATGTGGGAGAGGCTCGGCTACGAGCCGTTCATCGGCCTCGTGCCGTGGCGTCAGGCCGACCCGATGCTCCTTGTCGAAGAGAACGTCACCGCGGTCGTGCAGGTCGACGGCAAGGTGCGCGGCACGCTCGAGGTTCCGGCCCGGATCGGTGCGGACGAGCTCGAGAAGCTCGCTCGCGCCGACGAGAGGGTGCTGCGCTCGGTCGGCGACCGCGAGATCGTCAAGGTCGTCGTGCGGGCGCCGAAGGTCGTCTCGATCGCGACCCGACCGGCGTAGTACCGCCGGTCCTCCTCCCCAGCGGGAGGCATGCGAGCGCAACCACGGATGCGTCCGGGTGACCGACGGCGGGGGTTCGGGCATCCGTAGCGTGACGGAGTGGCGCGCGAGAACACTTCGGACACGGCTGCGGACGACGACCCCACAGGTGGGCCGGGCGATGCCTATGGTCGCGCCTCGCCGCGTGCTCGCACCATGGTGGGCGCGGTCGTCGTCGTGCTGCTGGCCGCGCTCGGAATCACGGTCGCCGTCGGGATCGTGCGGTCGGGCGGGGGCACCCCCGAATTCGTCGCGATCGATCAGGCGGAGGGGGGAGACAGCGAGGATGTTTCCGCCGGTGCTCTCTACGTCCATGTCTCCGGTGCGGTGGCACGTCCCGGACTGTACCGGCTCGAGGGCGGGGCGCGCCTGGTCGACGCCGTTGCCGCCGCGGGCGGATTCGCCGAGGAGGCCGACGACGCCGGAGTGAATCTGGCGCGCCCCGTCTCGGACGGCGAGCAGGTCGTCGTGCCGGTGAAGGGCGCGGTTCCGCCCGCCGGATCGGGTGGGGCGGAGGGCGCTCCCGGGGGGGATTCGCGGGTGAACCTGAACTCGGCGACGGCCGCCGAACTCGACACCCTGCCGCGCATAGGGCCGGCCATCGCGCAGCGGATCATCGACTGGCGCACGACGAACGGGCGCTTCTCCGCGGTCGATGACCTGCTGTCGGTCCCCGGTATCGGCGAGAAGATGCTCGAGTCGCTCCGACCCCTCGTCGTGCTGTGAGCGCCTCTCATCGCTCCTCGCGCGTCGCTGTGGCCGCACGGGAGCGATCGCGCCCGCCTGTGCGAGCTGACCGGCGCCCGCGTGTCCCCCTTGTCATTCCCGTGGTCGCGGCGTGGGTCGCGGCGCTCGTCCTGGTGATCGTTCCCGCAGCCGCCCCCTGGGCAGCGCTCGCGGCGTCGACGGCGCTTGCGATGATCATGATAGTTCTCGTTCGCCGGCCATCGTTCGCCATCGTCGTCGTGGCCGTCTCGATCGTCTTGTCCGGGTGCATAGCCGCCCATGTCGCGATGGTCGCCGGGGAACGTGCGAGCATCGTGGCGTTCGCCGGCGAGGGAGGCCGTGCCCTCGAGATCGGTGCCGTGGTGAGCACCAAGATCGAGCCGGCGAGGGATGGGTCGGTGCGGTTCGAGGTGGACACGCGCGTTCTGCGCTCGGGCGACCGCGAAATCGAGGCATCCGTTCCTCTGGCGATCTGGGTCGAAGCTCGCGTGCTGTCCGACGTGCGGTCCCGCGGCGACCTCGATCTGGGCAGCACCGTGACGGTGCGCGGCTCGGCCCGCGAGACGGACGCCGGCGACCGAGCGGTGCTGATCGTGTTCGCCACCTCGCTGCACGTAGACGCGCAGCCGCCGGGTTCCCTCGGGCTCACCGCCGACGCGCGCCAGGGGTTCGTCAACCGATCGAGCGCGCTTCCCGGCGCTGGAGCGGGACTCGTGCCGGGGCTCGCGGTCGGTGACACCTCCCGTGTCTCGGACGAACTCGACGAGCAGATGCGCACCAGTTCGCTCAGCCACTTGACGGCCGTCTCGGGAGCGAATTGCGTCGTCGTCGTCGCGATGACCTTCGCTCTCGCGGGTCTG
>DMUE01000224.1 GCA_003476465.1 Microbacterium sp.
CAGTTACGTCGTCCTCTCCCCCTATGAAGGTCTGGACAGCCCGATCGTGCTGAGCGCCTGGAACGCCCAGCTGAAGCTCGACTCCGCCGACGACGAGCGTGTGCCCGAGTTCTTCGAGGAGTACTGGCGCAACCAGAACGCCCCCGAGCCGAACGCGTCGTGCGCGGGAGCGATCGACGGCCCGTCCGCTCTGCTGCCGCCATGGGCTACTGCTTACCCGGGCCGTCGATCGCTCCCGCGCACGACGCGTTCGGCTCGGGGGCGTTCTGGTTGCGCCAGTACTCCTCGAAGAACTCGGGCACACGCTCGTCGTCGGCGGAGTCGAGCTTCAGCTGGGCGTTCCAGGCGCTCAGCACGATCGGGCTGTCCAGACCTTCATAGGGGGAGAGGACGACGTAACTGGAGGGCAGATGGCTCCTGAGGGCGGCGAGTTCGTCTCCCTGCACCTGAGCGGCATCGTAAGTGACCCAGACCGCGCCGTGCTCGAGGGAGTGCACGGCATACTCGTTCTGCTGCGGCTCGGTGTAGATGCCGCAGTTCAGCCAGGCCTGGTTGTGCGGTCCGCCTGCGGGCGGGGACTGCGGGTAATCCACGACGCCCTCGACATGCGTCGTCTCGTTCGTGAACGTCTCGACGCCCTGGATCTCGGCTCCGGTACCGCCCGCCTGATAGGACGGCGGCGGTTCGGGGGCGAAGACGATCGAGGCGATGACCACGCCCACGATCGCCAGCGCCGCGGCGCCGCCGACGATCCACCACATCAGCCCCCGGCGGCGTCGCTTCGCGACCTGCCGCTGGTATTCGGCGAGCTTCTCGGCTCGGCGCCGCTCGCGCTGTTGCTTGACGGTCAGGGCGGCGTCGGCTTGCTTCGCGGGGTTTCCGCTCGTGTGCTTCGGTGACATGCGGAGGGCTCTCGGCTCGGGTGTCGGGAGTCGCGCGATCGCGCGGATGCCTCCGATTCTATTCGTGCGTATCCGTGAGCGGGCTGGCGGCCGGGCGAGCGCAGCCGCGGGTCGTCGCGATGGCCATCGTCGGTGACCGCTTGGCGGGGTGTCGGCTCATGCCCTGACACAATTGCCGGATGCCTTCGCCACCGACCTCCCGTCACACCACCCTCACGGTGCTCACCGTGGGCCTTGTCCTGCTCGGCCTCGTGGCCGGACTCGGCGCGTGGATCGCGGTCGGTCGCGGTAACGCACCATTCACCGTCGATGCCCTCTGGGCGAGCTGGCTGGCCGAGGGGCGCACCCCGTTCCTGCTCTGGGTCTCGTTCGCGATGAACTGGTTGGGCGGCGGTTGGTTCGGAGTTCTGGTCGTTCCCCTGGTCGTCCCGGGTCTGCTGGCGCTCCGGCGGCGGTGGGGGGCAGCGATCTATTTCTTGGCTGCTGAAGCCGGAGGGGCTGGCATGGTGCAGGTCTTGAAGCGTCTCTTCGGGCGCGCTCGGCCCGAAGAGATCATCGTGGTCTCTGACTTCGGATCGTTCCCATCGGGACACGTGGCGAACGCGGCGACGATCGCCGTGGCGCTCGTCGTGATCTTCCCGCGCCTGTGGGTCGTCCTCGCGGGGGTGGCGTGGGTGCTCCTGATGGCTTTCTCGCGCACCTATCTCGGAGCGCACTGGTTGAGCGACACCCTGGGCGGGATGCTCGCCGGGGCGGGCACCGCCCTGGTGCTCGCCGCGGTTTTCGCCCACTGGATTCCTCTCGTTCCCTATCGCCACAGGTACCCAACCGTCCGCGGCGTACGATGAGGAAATGGCGAGGAAGCCCCCCGTATCGGATATCGACGAGTCCCGTCTGCGCACCACCGGGCCGAAGAAGGCCGCAGCGGGCGTTCCCGCCGTCCTGCACGCCCTGCAGATCTCGGTGGACCAGATGGGGGTTTCGCGCACCGCGCAGACCCTGCTGAGGGTCAACCAGAAAGCCGGCTTCGACTGCCCCGGCTGCGCGTGGCCGGAGGAAGACAAGCGGCACATCGCGGAGTTCTGCGAGAACGGTGCCAAGGCCGTCGCCGAAGAGGCCACCACCCGGCGCGTGGAGGCGGAGTTCTTCGCGCAGCACTCGGTCGCCGAACTGTACCGCCACGACGACTGGTGGCTCGGGCAGCAGGGCCGATTGACGCATCCGATGATCCTGGACGATGCAGCGACGCACTACCGGCCGATCTCCTGGGACGGTGCTCTGCGGACGATCGCCGATGAACTCGCGAGCCTCGACGATCCCGACCAGGCGGTCTTCTACACCTCGGGTCGCACGTCCAACGAGGCGGCGTTCCTGTATCAACTGCTCGTGCGCGGTCTCGGCACGAACAACCTGCCCGACTGCTCGAACATGTGCCACGAGTCCAGCGGATCGGCGCTGACACAGACGCTCGGCATCGGCAAGGGCACGGTCTCGATAACCGACATACATGAGGCGGATCTGCTGATTGTGGCCGGACAGAATCCGGGCACGAACCATCCACGCATGCTGAACGCGCTGGAGAAGGCCAAGCAGCGGGGCGCGAAGATCATCGCGGTCAACCCGCTGCCCGAGGCCGGTCTCATGCGCTTCGAGAACCCGCAGACAGCCAAGGGCACGGTGCTCGGCGGCACGAAGCTCGCCGACCAGTTCGTTCAGGTCCGTCTCGGCGGCGACCAAGCGCTGTTCCAGGCCGTCGCCAAGCACCTCATCGAGGCGGACGACGCCTCTGACGAGGCCGAGGGAGTCATCGACCGCGCATTCATCGCAGCGCACACGAGTGGATTCGCCGAGTTCGACGCGTCCATCCGTCAGGTTCCGTGGCGCGATCTGGTCACGGCGACCGGTGTTTCGGAGAAGGAGCTTCGGGAGGTGGGCGAGAGCGTTCGCCGGTCGAAGGCGACGATCGTCTGCTGGGCGATGGGTTTGACGCAGCACAAGCATTCCGTTCCCACCCTGCGCGATGTGGTCAACGTGCTCCTGCTGCAGGGCAATATCGGCCGCTCCGGTGCGGGTGTCTGCCCGGTCCGTGGTCACTCCAACGTGCAGGGCGACCGCACGATGGGCATTTACGAAAAGCCCTCCGAGGCTTTCCTCGGCGCACTGGACCGGGAGTTCGGATTCAGTGCCCCCCGTGAGCACGGCTACGACACCGTCGAGGCCATCCGTGCGATGCGCGACGGCAAGGTGCGGGTCTTCATGGGCATGGGCGGCAACTTCGTCAGCGCGACGCCCGACACGACTGTGACCGAGGCGGCGCTTCGCCGCACCGAGCTGACGGTGCATGTGTCGACCAAACTCAACCGTTCGCATCTCGTGACG
>DMUE01000127.1 GCA_003476465.1 Microbacterium sp.
CGGTGGATGCAGCGCCCGCTGCAACGGCTTAGACGCCCGCGAGCTCCGGGACGGTCTTACGCGTTCGGATCGAGCGGTTCACGCACGACACGATCGCCTTGAGCGACGCGGTCGATATGTCGCCGTCGATGCCGACGCCCCAGAGTCGCTCGCCCTCGACCTGCAGCTCGACATAGGCGGCGGCCTGCGCGTCGCCTCCCGCGCTCAGGGTGTGCTCGACGTAGTCGTAGAGCGACACATCGAACCCGCGCTCGCGCATCACCGTGAGGAACGCCGCGATCGGCCCGTTGCCGTGACCGGTCGCCTCGACGCGCTCGTCGCCGTCTCGAAGCGACACCTCGAGCGACACGTCGCCGGCCAGATCGCTCTGCGTGCGCGTCGCGAACAGCTCGAACCGGCCCCAGCGCTCTTCGTCGACGGCGGACGGGAGGTACTCGTCGGTGAAGATGGTCCAGATCTGGTCGCTGGTCACCTCGCCGCCCTCGGCGTCCGTCTTGGCCTGGACGACGCGGGAGAATTCGATCTGCAGGCGGCGTGGCAGGTCGAGCGCGTGGTCATTCTTGAGCAGGTAGGCCACACCACCCTTGCCGGATTGCGAGTTGACGCGGATGACCGCCTCGTAGGAGCGGCCCAGGTCCTTCGGGTCGATCGGCAGGTAGGGAACGGCCCACTCCAGCTCGTCGACCGAGACGCCCTCCTCGGCGGCTCGCGCATCCATCGCCTCGAACCCCTTCTTGATGGCGTCCTGATGAGAGCCGCTGAAGGCGGTGAACACCAGGTCGCCCGCCCACGGGCTGCGCTCGTGCACCGGCAGCTGGTTGCAGTACTCGGCAGTGCGTTTGATCTGGTCGACGTCGCTGAAGTCGATCATCGGGTCGATGCCCTGAGTCAGCAGGTTGATCCCGAGCGCGACGAGGTCGACATTGCCGGTGCGCTCGCCGTTGCCGAACAGGCAGCCCTCGATGCGGTCGGCGCCGGCCAGGTAGCCGAGCTCGGCAGCGGCGATCGCGGTGCCGCGATCGTTGTGGGGGTGCAGGGACAGGATGACGTTCTCGCGGTGCGCGAGGTGGCGGCTCATCCACTCGATCGAGTCGGCGTACACATTGGGGGTCGCCATCTCGACGGTCGCCGGCAGGTTGATGATGACTTTGCGATCGGGCGTCGGCTCGAAGATCTCGATGACCTGGTTGCACACCTCGACGGCGAACTCGAGCTCGGTGCCCGTGTAGCTCTCGGGCGAGTACTCGTAGTAGACCTTCGTCTCGGGGATGCGCGTCTCGAACTCGCGACACAAGCGAGCGCCCTCGAGCGCGATGTCGATGATGCCCTGCTTGTCGGTGCGGAAGACCACCTCGCGCTGGAGCACGCTCGTCGAGTTGTACAGGTGCACGATCGCCTGCTTGGCGCCGGCGATCGACTCGTACGTCCGCTCGATCAGGTGTTCGCGCGCCTGGGTCAGCACCTGGATGGTGACATCGTCGGGGATGGCATCCTCCTCGATCAGGTGACGTACGAAGTCGAAGTCCGTCTGACTGGCAGAGGGGAACCCGACCTCGATCTCTTTGTAGCCCATGCTCACGAGGAGGTCGAACATGATGCGCTTGCGCTCGGGGCTCATCGGGTCGATGAGCGCCTGGTTGCCGTCGCGCAGGTCCACCGCGCACCACCGCGGCGCCGCGGTGATGCGGGCATCGGGCCACGCACGGTCAGGCAGGTGGACCGCGAGCTGGTCGTGATAGGGCCGGTACTTGTGGATCGGCATGCCCGAAGGCTTCTGTGAATTGTCCATGATGTCGCTTGCTCTCTCGTCAGATGAGGCGGGCCAACAGCAAGCTCCGCGACGAGGAGGGCCCTAGAACGAGGACTCGTCGCGGCGACTAAGAAGAAGTCGACCGAAGCGCATGTCTCCAGGCTACACCCGTGCTCGGGTGGTGCGCGAATCTCCGCCGGCATGAGGGCAGACAGCACGCACTCTTCCTGCCAGAATGAGCACCATGTCGGGACGACGCCCCGGCATGGTGTGATTCGGGGATCGCGCCGACCTTGGGGGCCGCGCGGCGAGATCCTTCTCATCGATTGGGCGCCCACGGGAGGCAGCCGTGTTCACGCAGGATCACTCCGCGGGGCGTCGACTGGCCGGTGCGGCCGCGATTCTCGCCGTCGGCGGATTCGCATTGTCTGGCTGCTTCGGCGGTGCGCCGGTGGTCGAGCCGAGCTCGGACGCCGCCGGATTCGACGACCTGGAGTCCGCGACCGTCTACATCAAAGGTCAGGGCACCTTCATCGATCCGGGCACCCTCGACGACGCCGAAGGCGCGTGGATCGGGTCGGGCTTCCTCGTCAGCGAGGACGGCCTCGTGATGACGAACAATCACGTCGTCACGGGCGCTGGGACGCTCAATGTGTACATCGGGGGCGACCAGGGCCAGGAGACTCGTGCGACCGTCCTCGGTGCGTCCGAATGCCTGGACCTCGCCGTCATCCAGCTCGAAGGGAACGGCTTCCCATTCCTCGACTGGCACGACGGTGACATCAAGACCGGTCTGGACGTGTATTCGGCGGGGTACCCCCTGGGCGCGGCTGAGGAATTCACCCTCACGCGCGGCATCGTGTCCAAGGATGACTTCCCGCTCGATACCCAATGGGCATCGCTTGACCACGTGATCGAGCACGACGCCCGCATCCGCGGAGGCAACTC
>DMUE01000204.1 GCA_003476465.1 Microbacterium sp.
GGGCTCGTCCGTCGCGGCGCCTGATCGCGCTCTCCCCGGGCTCCCATGGCTCTGCGCCGCTCGATCTACAAGACCCCCGCCCAGTTGCGGGCGATGATCGAACCCGGGCTCATCACGGCGCGCGCCCTCGCGGCCGTGCGTGAGATGGTGGCACCGGGTGTCACGACGCTCGAGCTGGATGCCGAGGCGTCCCGCGTGATCACGTCGGCGGGGGCGAAATCGAACTTCCAGATGGTGCGCGGCTACCGGCACACGATCTGCACGTCGCTCAACGAGCAGGTCGTGCACGGCATCCCGGGCTCACGGGTGCTGGAGGCGGGAGACATCCTCTCCATCGATGCCGGTGCCGAGTATCAGGGGTGGAACGGGGATTCAGCGTTCACGGCCGTGCTGCCCGACCCGTCAAGGCCCGAACTCGTCGCCGAGCGTGAGCAGCTCTCGCGGGTCACCGAGGGGTCGCTCTGGGCGGGTGTCGCCGCGATGGCGACCGCCCGGCACGTCGGCGAGATCGGCGCGGCGATTCAGGACTACATCCAAGCGCAGGGGGAGTACGGCATCCTGGCCGACTATGTCGGCCACGGCATCGGGCGCACGATGCACGAGCCTCCATCGGTCTTCAACTACCGCGTATCGGACCCGGGACCCGAGGTGCGCCCCGGCCTGGTGCTCGCGATCGAGCCCATGGTCGTCGCGGGCGACCCCGCGACGTTCGTCGAGGACGACGAGTGGACCGTGTCGAGCGTGGACGGCTCACCCGGCTCGCACTGGGAACATAGCGTCGCCGTGCACGATGGGGGCATCTGGGTGCTCACGGCGCCCGACGGCGGGGCTCAGGGCCTCGCCGCGTTCGGCATCGACCCTCGGCCCATCGGCTGAGAGCGGAGAGGGAGCACGACATGATGGCCACCGCCGGCAGGCGCACGAACTGGTTCGCGATCTGGGTGAGTGTCGCCGTGGTCGCGGTCGTCGTCGTGGTGGGCGTTGCCGTCGTGCTCATCAACAATGCCGCATCCGACCCCGGACCGGCGCCGGAGGCGGCGATCGTGAACACCGAGACCGGGGCGATCTCGGTGGGGGAGGGCCCGGATGTCGTGGCCACCTACATCGACTTCATGTGCCCGGTCTGCAGACAGTTCGAGGAGGTCTACGCCGAGACCCTGAACGATCTCGTCGCGGACGCGTCGATCACGCTCGAGTACCACCCCGTCGCGATCCTCGACCGCGCATCCCAGGGCACGCAGTTCTCGACCCGGTCGGCGAATGCGCTGTACTGCGTCGCCGTGACCTCGCCCGAAGCCGTGACGCCGTTCGTCTCGGCGATGTACGCCAACCAGCCCGCCGAGACCACCCCCGGACTCACGGACGAAGAGATCATCGCGATCGCGACCGACGCCGGCGCGGGCGACGTGGCCGCCTGCATAACGGAACGCCGATACGATGCCTTCGTGACCGCGCAGACCACGACGATCCCGGAGGACGCGCAGGGCCGGGCCGGTACTCCGACGGTCACCGTCAACGGCGAGCGGATCGATCTGACCGGCGACCCGCAGGCCGACATCGTCGACCGCGTGAGTTGAACAGGGGTTCTGGAGCGGAGCCCGAGACAACACGACGGAGACTTCGGCCACCAGGCCCCCTCCGGGGACTCCGGCGGGTCACGGAGGGCGNNTCGTGCCGGAATGTTGTCCAAGGCGACGGCCGCTGTGACCGGTTCGCCGGAGGCGTAGGCATCTGGGGGCTCCGCATTTGCCACGGGGATCCGCGTCGGATACCATAAATCCTTGGTGCTTTGCGCCGTCTATCGGCGTGTCTCACGACGTAGCCTCCGGGCCGGTCGCGTCACCGAAACCCACCCACCGCAGACCGACCGGTCTGCCCAGCGTTAGCGAGTGTATGGCCAAGAAAGACGGTGTCATCGAGATCGAGGGCGTGATCTCCGAGGCGCTTCCCAACGCGATGTTCCGCGTTGAGTTGAGCAACGGGCACAAGGTCCTGGCCACGATCTCGGGCAAGATGCGGCAGAACTACATCCGCATCATNNCCCGAAGACCGCGTCGTCGTGGAGCTCAGCCCCTACGACCTGACGCGTGGACGCATCGTCTACCGCTACCGCTAGACCGGTCGAGAAGTAACGGCCCGTGTTCGCACGCACGGGTACGAAGACAGCGAACAGGACATCATGAAGGTCAATCCCAGCGTCAAGCCCATCTGTGATCACTGCAAGATCATCCGCCGTCACGGCCGCGTGATGGTGATCTGCAAGAGCAACCCACGCCACAAGCAGCGCCAGGGCTGAGACGCCCCGCTCTTTCTGCACGAACAGCAACACAGCACAACTGAACACTCGCGGCAGTTTCAGAACCTGTCGCGTCTCTTCGAGAGAGGGGATGCGGCGGGGGACACCCCGGGTCGGAGGCCCGGGCACCGATTCTGCTCCACACCTCCACACACTCCTAGGAGAGCCACATGGCACGTCTTGCTGGCGTCGACATCCCGCGCGATAAGCGCGTGGTCATCGCCCTGACCTACATCTACGGCGTCGGCCGTACCCGTTCGGTCGAGATCCTCGAGGCGACGGGCATAAGCCCCGACGTCCGCGTGAAGGACCTCACGGACGACCAGCTCGTTCAGCTCCGCGACCACATCGAGTCCGCCTACAAGGTGGAGGGTGACCTGCGTCGCGAGGTCGCATCCGACATCCGCCGCAAGGTCGAGATCGGTTCGTACCAGGGCATCCGCCACCGTCGTGGCCTGCCCGTGCGCGGTCAGCGCACCAAGACGAACGCCCGTACGCGCAAGGGCCCCAAGCGCACCGTCGCCGGCAAGAAGAAGGCGCGCTAGGCCTCCGCCGGCGTCCCAGGTTTAGGAGAGAAACGTTATGGCACAGGCCAAGACCGCCGCGCGCAAGCCGCGGCGCAAGGAAAAGAAGAACATCGCGCTGGGTCACGCCCACATCAAGTCGACGTTCAACAACACGATCGTCTCGATCACCGACCCCTCCGGTGCGGTCATCAGCTGGGCCTCGTCGGGCGGCGTGGGCTTCAAGGGCTCGCGCAAGTCGACCCCGTATGCGGCCGGCATGGCCGCCGAGTCGGCCGCCCGCCAGGCTCAGGAGCACGGCGTGAAGAAGGTCGACGTCTTCGTCAAGGGACCGGGGTCCGGTCGTGAGACGGCGATCCGCTCGCTGACGGCCGCCGGACTCGAGGTCGGTTCGATCCAGGACGTCACGCCGCAGGCGCACAACGGCTGCCGTCCCCCCAAGCGCCGCCGCGTCTGATCCCGGAGCCGGGGCGCCTCATCGCGTCACGGCATCGGTCGTCGCGCCGTGCTACTGACTTCGCGGATGCCTGGACGGGCGCTCGACGCGCGGGCCTGGGACATCCGCCCGAGAAAAACTCAACAACCTCACCCATGCAAGTGTCATATAGCGGGCACTTAGCCGAAAGGAACACACAGTGCTCATCGCACAGCGTCCCACTCTGACCGAGGAAAAGATCGCGGAGTTCCGCAGCCGCTTCATCATCGAGCCGCTCGAGCCCGGATTCGGATACACGATCGGCAACGCGCTGCGTCGCAGCCTGCTCTCGTCGATCCCCGGTGCAGCCGTTACCAGCATTCGCATCGACGGTGTCCTGCACGAGTTCACCACGATCCCCGGTGTCAAGGAAGATGTCACCGAGATCATCCTCAACATCAAGCAGCTCGTCGTCTCGTCCGAGCGCGACGAGCCGATCACGGCTTATCTGCGCAAGACGGGTGCCGGCCAGGTCACGGCCGCCGACATCTCCGCTCCCGCGGGCGTGGAGATCCACAACCCCGAGCTCGTCATCGCCACCCTCAACGACACCGCCAAGTTCGAGCTCGAGCTGACGATCGAGCGCGGCCGCGGCTACGT
>DMUE01000190.1 GCA_003476465.1 Microbacterium sp.
CAAGCGCCGGTGGAACAAGCGCGGTGCCATGGTCACCGACAGGTACCAGCACGTCCGCCACCATGAAGATGTCGTGTCTTTCGCCGCGTGGGCGATGGATGCCGGCATCCCCGTGATCGCCGTGGACAACCTCCCGGGCGCGGCGCCCGTCGACAGCGCCGACCTCCCCGAGCGGTGCGTGCTGCTGTTCGGGCAGGAAGGACCGGGGCTCTCGCCGGAGGCGCTGGCGGCGGCATCCGGCGCCGTTGCGATCACGCAGTACGGCTCGACCCGGTCGATCAACGCCTCAGCGGCGGCCGCCATCGTGATGTACGAGTGGTGCCGCCGCTGGGTGTAGCGCGCCGCCGTCAGTCCAGCAGGAACCACCCGCGCACTTCGGACTCGTGGTCGACGTAGCGGTCACCCGACACATCCACCACGACCTTGTCGATCGTGCCGCCGGTGAACCGGTACGGCGCGGTGTAGGCGGGCGTCACGGGGGAGGCGTCGTCGCGCCCGACGCACAGTCCGTCGCCGACGGCGCAGAACAGACCGGGCTGTGTGACGATCTCGCTCGAGCCGACCACGTCGCCGTCGATGTACAGCGAGAGCGTGCCGTGTGCTCCGGGCATCTCCGGGTCGGCGTTGCGACCGGTCGCGGCGAACTCCGCCGTGATCACGTGCGCGCCGGGGGCGAGGTCTCGATCGGCGGTGATGACCTGCAGCGAGGTGCCCAGCCAGTTGAAGGCGTAGGTCGGCCGGTGATCCTGCACGTACAGGCTGTGCCCGCCGGCGACACCGCCGTGCGCGAAGAGCACCCCCTCGGCGTCCGGCCCGGCCTCCACGCCCGCCGCGATCGTGTACGAGCGACCTGGGATCGACACCGCGGACTGCTCCGGCACCGATGCGCAGTTCGGGTAGTAGACGTAGCGGTCGCGCTTGGGTGCGCCGCTCGGCCGCTCGGCGAGGGTCTGCTCGAGAGCGGTGCGGTCGTCGAGCGGCAGGCCGTTGTACTGTTCGGCCAGCTCGAACCAGCGCGCGATCATGGCTTTCAGCCGCGCAGGCTCGGCATCGGCGAGGTTCGTGGTCTGGGACCGGTCGAGCTCGACGTGATAGAGCTCCCAGACGTCCTGTTCGAACTTCCCCCAGCCGCTGAGCGGCGGGTGCACTGTCGCGGCGAGCCAGCCGTCCTCGTACAGCGCGCGCTGACCGAGCATCGCGTAGAACTGCGTGCGCTTGGCGGGCGCGCCGAGGTCGGTGAGGGATGCCGCGAAGCTCTCACCCTCGATCGGGCTCTGGGTGAAGCCGTTGATGGCGTCGGGCGGCGTGATGCCGAGCAGGTCGTAGATCGTCGGCACGACGTCGACGGCGTGCACATACTGGGTACGCGGGCTGGCCGACGGTGCGATCTTGGCTGGCCACGAGACCATGCACATGTCGGCGATCCCGCCCTCGTAGCCGGCCCACCGCTTCCAGTAGGGGAACGGGGTGTCGAAGGCCCATGCCCACCCGGTGTTGTAGTGGTTGTACGTGGCGGGCGATCCGAGCTCGTCGATGTGCTCGAAGCTCAACTCGGTCGGCGTGGGCGCGTTGTTGAAGAAGCGCCACTCGTTGAACGTCCCGTTCGGGCCCCCCTCGCCGCTCGCGCCGTTGTCGGAGACCACCACGATGATCGTGTTCTCCAGCTGCCCAGATCTGTCGAGGAAGTCGATCACCCGGCCCACCTGGTCGTCGGTGTACTCCACGTACCCGGCGAACACCTCGGCCATGCGGGCGAAGAGCTTCTTCTCGTCGTCGCTGAGCGTTGCCCAGGGGCGCACGGTGTCGAGCATCGGCCAGGGCTGGCCGTCCGGGCCGGTCACACCAGGCTCGCCGTGCGGGTTGATGCCCGAGAGCTCGGTGTCCTCCGGCAGCAGTCCGAGTTCCTTCTGACGTGCGAGGATGCCGGCCCGAATGGCCTCGTAGCCCTCGTCGAACGTTCCCTTGTACTTGTCGGCCCACTCCTTGAACACATGATGGGGCGCGTGCGCGGCATCCAGCGAGAAATACAGGAAGAACGGCTTGTCGGGCTCGATGGACTTCGCGTCCTGGATGAACTCGATCGCCCGATCCGACAGGTCCTTGGCGATGTGGTACCCCTCGTCCGGCGTCGCCGGCGGGTCCACGGGGTGGTTGTCGTGGATGAGGTCGGGGTACCAGCCGCTGGACTCGCCGCCCAGAAACCCGTAGAAGCGCTCGAAGCCGCGCCCCAGGGGCCAGCGCTTCTTCCACGCCGCCATCCCGGTCTCCTCACCCGGGGTGAGGTGCCACTTGCCCACGCAGTAGGTGTTGTAGCCGTTCTCGACGAGCACCTCGGAGATGAAGCCGTTCTCGAACGGGATGCGCGTGGAGATCCCGGGGAAGCCCGAGGAGAACTCCGCGATCGTGGCCATGCCGTTCGAGGTCGCGTTGCGCCCGGTCAGCAGCGATGCGCGCGTCGGCGAGCACAGCGCCGTGGTGTGGAAGTTGGCGTACTTCACGCCCTGGTCGGCGATGCGCGTCATCGTAGGTGTGCGCACCGGACCGCCGAAGCTGTCCATCGTGCCGTAGCCCACGTCGTCCCAGACGATGAAGACGACGTTGGGTGCCTCAGCCGGCGCCTTCGGCGCCAGGAACGGCTCCCAGTCCGGAACCGAGTCGCGGACATCGAGTGCGATCTTGCCTGAGAATTCGCGT
The DNA here is from genome assembly GCA_003476465.1 of Microbacterium sp. Taxonomy (GTDB): domain Bacteria; phylum Actinomycetota; class Actinomycetes; order Actinomycetales; family Microbacteriaceae; genus Microbacterium. Next base: position 2,695 of record DMUE01000190.1, read on the forward strand.
GCCACGATGCATTCCTCCCCTGGACGCACCGCGTCCACCCGACCGAGTGTATAGACCGCGTGGTCGCGCCGAATCACCCAAGGGGGGTGAGACGCCGGGTGCCGCCGGTCACGCGCCGGCGCTCATCCAGGCGGCACCGCGCACGCGCCAGCCCAGCGTCGCCAGCCGGGCGAGCATGTAGACGCCGAAGAACGCGACCGACAGCCACGCGAGTCCGGCCGCACCCCCCGCGCCGAGCATCGCCGGCACGACGAGTGCCGGAACGAACGGCACCAGGTTCACCACGCCGGCGATCGCGAGGTACTTCGCGTCTCCCGCCCCGATGAGCACTCCGTCGAGGACGAACACCACCCCGCACACCGGCTGCGCGACGGCCAGCACGATGAGCGCGGGCTGAATCAGGGCGGCGAGCGCGGCATCCCCGGTGAAGAGCAGCCCGATCACGCCCGAGAGCGCGCCGATCATCGCGCCGACGATCACGCCGAACCATGCACCCCACGTCACCGTGCGCTCGAGCGTGCGTTGCACCTCG
>DMUE01000161.1 GCA_003476465.1 Microbacterium sp.
GAGCGCTGACGTCTTCAGCGCAGGGGGGCGCCCTGGGCGATGCGGTTGACGATCTCGGTCGTCGAGTGCGCCGGGATGAACTCGAGGATGCGCACGTCGCCTCCATACGCGTGCACCACCGGCGTCTCATCCAGCATCTCGGCCGTGTAGTCGCCGCCCTTCGCGTAGATCTGCGGCTGGAGATCCTCCAACAGGCGCACGGGTGAATCTTCGCTGAACACCACCACGTGGTCGACGCTTCCCAGCGCCTGAAGGACGCGTGCTCGATCCTCCACCGGATTGACGGGGCGACCGGGGCCTTTCAGGCGGTGCACGGATGCGTCGTCGTTCAGCGCCACGACGAGGACGTCGCCGAGCTCTTTGGCCTGTTGCAGATGGACCGTGTGCCCGAGATGGAGGACGTCGAAGCATCCGTTCGTGAAGACGATCGTCCTGCCGCGAGCGCGCTCCGCGGCGAGTGCCTCGCGGAGTGCGTCCTGGGTGGTCGGTGCGCGCGGATCGCCGTGGCGAGCGTCCGCGAGGGCGGCCTCGAGTTCATCCAAAGTGCAGATCGCCGTGCCCGGTCGTGCGACCACGAGGTCCGCGGCCCGCTGAGCAAACCGTGCGGCGCGGGCGAGCGGCGCATCGAGGGCTGTCGCGACGCTCAACGCGGCAGCGAAGGTGTCGCCCGCGCCCGTCGCCTGCCGCTCGGGCATAGGCCGCGCGTGAGTGCGTGACGTGGAGCCGCCCCGCTCGATCGCGACGGTCCCCTCACAATCCAGCGTGACGACCGCCGAGACGCAGCCCGCTGCGGAGAGGATCTCGGACGCGGCTCGCTCGACGGCGGCGACCCGTGCGGGGCCCTCCGGGAGCGGACGACCGAGCAGCGCCGCGGTCTCGCGATGATTCGGAGTCACGATGTCGGGACGCACCGGTGCCCACCGGGCCAGATCGTGAGCATCCACGATGACGGTGCCGGGGTGTCGGTGCCTCGACAGGGCGGCGATCATCGTCTCGTCGAAGATGCCACCGTCGTAGTCGCACACGACGAGGACGTCGTCCGGGTCGATCAAGCTCAGCGCCTCGCGCAGGTGCTCGCGGTCCCGGCGGGGGAGCGGCTCTCGCCCGCCTCGATCGACACGCACCATGATCTGCTCGTCGGCGACGATGCGCGTCTTCGACGCCGTGTCGCCCGAGCCGACGATCACCCCCGAGACGTCCACGCCTTCCTCCTGTAGGAGATGTCGCAATCGCCGTCCCTCGGCGTCGTCACCGACAACCGTCAGGAGCTGGACCGATGCACCCAGCGCAGCCAGATTCGCGGCGGTGTTGGCCGCCCCTCCGGCGCAGTCATCGGGTTCGCCGACCTCGACGACGGGCACGGGCGCTTCCCGACTGAGCCGGTGCACTCCGCCCCGCAGCCACCGATCGAGGATGACGTCGCCGATGACGACCACCCGCGGTGCTCGCGTACGAAGGCGCGCAATCAGGTCGCCGAGGTCGTCACTCATATCTGCTTCGTACCCCGAACATGCCGATGTCACACCCGGGAGCGCGAGAAGGTTTCGACGTTCCCTGATCGGGGAACAGATCGGGTGAGCAAACCACGACCCTGGTGATCTCGGGAGGGAGGATCAAGTGAGAGCGACGGCCCTTCGCGCCACGCAACGGTTCGACGATGTGCTGAAGATCGCGGTGCTGCGCGGTGGCGGGCTCGGTGATCTGATCTTCGCGCTCCCGGCACTGGACGCTCTCGCCGAGGCGTACCCCGAGGCCGAGATCGTGTTGCTCGGTACACCGGCGCATCGGGCCCTGCTGCAGGGACGCCCGGGCCCTGTTTCGCGAGTCGAGGTCTTGCCCTACGCGCCCGGCGTGTATGCGCCCGGGGGCCGGGACGACCCGGTGGGCACGGCGGCCTTTCTGCAGCGGATGAGTCGCGAGCGCTTCGACCTCGCCTGCCAGCTGCACGGAGGCGGCCGATACTCCAATCCTTTCCTGCTCGGACTCGGCGCCCGCCACACCGTGGGAACCGCGACGCCGGATGCCGCTCCGCTGGAGCGCACGCTCCCGTACCTGTACTACCAGCACGAGGTTCTGCGATGGCTGGAGACCGTCGCGCTCGCCGGAGCGACGTCGACCGGCCCTGAGCCGCGCGTCGCCGTGTCGCCGCAGGAGCGCTTGCGCGGTCTGGAATTGGTGGGGGACAGCCGTGACGCGGTCGCCGTGATTCACCCGGGTGCCACCGACCCCCGACGCCGCTGGCCCGCCGAGCGGTTCGCGCAGATCGCGGTCCGGTGTGCGCGTGACGGCCTGCGCGTCGTGCTGGTCGGCGACGGCGACGATGCCCACGTCGCCGACGAGATAGCCGAGGAGGCGGCCCGTTCCGCGGGAGACGACGTGGTGTCGCTCGCCGGTCGACTCAGCTTCTCCGACCTGATGGGTGTTCTCGCGGTGGCCGATGTCTTCGTCGGCAACGACAGCGGACCGCGGCACCTGGCCCACGCCGCGGGGACCCCGACGGTGGGGATCTTCTGGATCGGCAACATGATCAACGCGGGCCCGCTGACGCGGGGCCGGCACCGGGTGCAGCTGTCGTGGACGACGCACTGCCCGGTGTGCGGGCGGGACGCGACCCAGGTCGGCTGGACCGCGCCCCGCTGCGAGCACGACGTCCCATTCGTCGCCGATGTGTCAGTCGACGCGGTCTACGAGGACGTGCGAGCCCTGGCGTCCGTCACGGCCACGAGGGCTCGTCTTCGGGGCACATGACGAGCTCGCGGATCTCGACCCCCGGCGCCTGACGCAGGGCGAAGACGATGGCGTCGGCGACCTCGCGCGGGTCGATCAGGTTCGCTTCGGGGCCGGGCTTGTACTGCTCGTCGCGTCCCTCGAAGAACCGCGTCTTCATGCCCGCCGGGAAGACCGTGGTGACGCCCAGCTGCCCTTTGGTCTCGGCGGCGAGGGATCGCGAGAACCCGAGCACNNTCCAGCTCGCCGTAGCGCGCGATCAGGTCGGTGACCAGGGCCTCGGTCGTACGCGTGTCGGAGACGTCCACGGCGAAGGCATCCGGCGACTCGATGGCATCGACGTTCAAGTCGAGCACAATGGGTCGGCCTCCGGCCTCGGCGACGGAGGCGGCGACGGCGGCGCCGAGACCCGAGGCGCCACCCGTGATGATGACGTTTCCGAGTGGGCGTGTTGCGGACATGATGCTCCTTCCGAGCGGGATGGATCCTGGGCGAGCGATTCAACCGACACGGGCGAGGGCGCCCGCCAGCAGGGTCGTCGATCGACCGGGGTGGTATGGGACGGTCACGGTACGCCCGCCCCATTCGCCGATGACGGCGGTCTCGGGTAGTTCGTCGGCGGTGTAGTCGCCTCCCTTGACCCAGATGTCGGGTCGGATACGTCGCAGCACCGCTTCCGGCGTGTCCTCGCCGAACACGATGACCGCGTCGACGCACTCCAGGGCGAGCAGCAGATCCTGCCGGTCTTCCTCCGACATGATCGGCCGTTCCGCGCCCTTCAGTCGGCGCACGGACTCGTCGCTGTTCAAGCACACGATCAGGCAGTCGCCGAGGGCCCGCGCTGCGGCGAGTGTGCGCGCGTGGCCGGCGTGCAGGAGGTCGAAACATCCGCCGGTCGCGACGACCGTGCCGCCGGTCGCGCGCGTCGCGGTCGCCGTCCTCAACGCGCCCGCCGCCCCGCCCAGGGCCCGCGTGTTGGACGGTGCCTGCAGGCTTGCGACGCCTCCTTCGGACAGGTAGCGGCCCGCCGCCCCGATCGCAGAGGCGCAGGCGTCGGCGAGGGGAAGGCCGGAGGCCAATGCGAGCGACAGGGCTGAGGCGAGCCGGTCTCCGGCGCCGCAGGTGTCGTTAGCGGACACCGCCAGTGCGGGCATGATGTGGGGCGTTCGGTCGGCTTCCGTGGCAAGCAGTGCGCCGCGGCCGCCGAGCGTCACCAGCACGGCCGCGACCTGCCAGCGCGTCAGCAATGCGTCGGCGGCCTCGGCGGCCGCGGCGATGACGCTTCCCGAGCCCGAAGCAGAGCCCGCGGTGAGGGAGGCGGCCTCCGCCGCGTTGGGTGTCACGACAGAGGTGGAGGCAACGGGTTGCGATCCGCGCGGGTGCGGGTCCCAGACGAGGGGGACGCGGTGCCCGACGGCGTCGAGGGCGGTGCGCAACCGTGGGTCGGAGGTGATTCCGCGACCGTAGTCGGCCACGACGACGGCATCCGCCTCTGTGAGGGCCTCGAGCATCTCATCCGTGACCTGCGGTGTGGCCGCTGTGGCGACATCGCCCTCGTCGATCCGCATCATCGGGTGGTCCGCGACTCGCACGCGGGTCTTGACGGGCGTGGGAACGTGCGACGCGGTCGCCAGCACGCGGATGGCCCCGTCGCCCTGGTGCCGGGGGCGCTCATCGAGCAGCGCACGCAGGGTCCGCGCGCGGGGGTCGTCTCCGAGCGCGGTCAGGACCGTCACATCCGCTCCGTCCCGCGCGAGCAGCGTCGCCACCAGCCCCGCACCTCCGGCCCGCTCCACCGTGTCGCGAACGGACACGACGGGCACCGGCGCCTCGGGGCTGAGGCGTTCGGCGGCGCCCAGCATGTCCACATCCAGCAGCACATCGCCGACGACGACGATCCTCACGATGCCCTCCCCGTCTGGGCGTCGTGCGCTCGCACCCGGTCATCGAACACGCGGCAGAGCAGGTGCAGCGCAACCAGGTGCGCTTCCTGAACGCCCGCCGCAGGGCCGGGCAGGGCGATGTACGCGTCGCACGCATCGCAGAGGGGATTGGGAGCCGGGCCCGTGAGGGCCCAGGTCGCCGCGCCGACGGTGCGCGCGGCGTGGACGGCGCGCAGGAGGTTGGCGCTCCGGCCGCTCGTCGAAAAGAGAATCACGACGTCGCCTGGGCGCGCATGCGCGGTGATCTGGCGCGCGTAGACGTCGTCGTAGCCGTAATCGTTGGCGATGGCGGTGACGCTCGAGGTCTCGGCGTGCAGCGACAGGGCCGAGAACGGTCGCCGCTCGCCGTCGAAACGCCCGACGATCTCGGCGGTCAGATGCTGGGCCTCGGCGGCCGAACCGCCGTTGCCGAGCGCCAGGAGACGCTGACCCCGCAGAAGGCGGGCGGCTAGATCGCTTCCCCAGCGCTGGAGGGTGGGGACTTCTGCGCGCAACGCGTCGACCGCGCGGTCGTGGTCGTCCAGGTGCGTGGCGAGCACGGCCGTGACTTCGGTGCCGGCCCGAACCGGCCGACCGGTGCCGGGGGTGGCGGGGCCCAGGAGCGGGGCCGCTCCGAGGGCGCTCACACCCGCACCCCCCGTCCGACGCGGGCGGGTGCGGGGACACGAGCACCCACGAGACGTCCGTAGACGCGCTCGGTATCCGCCGCCACCTTCGCCCATGTGTAGCGCGTGGTGGTACGCTCCCGGCCCGCACGGCCGAGCTCGGCCAGCTGGGCGGGGTCCGCGAGCAGCGCCTCGACGGCCTGGGCGATCGCCGCCGGGTCACGCGGGGGAACGTGCACGCCCGTCCTGCCGTGCACGACGCTGTCGATGAGCCCGCCCACGGCCGTGGCGACCACGGGAACTCCGCTCGCCATGGCCTCGAGGGGCACGATGCCGAAGGGCTCGTACCACGGTGCGCACACGACGAGGTCGGCGGAGCGGAGGACGGCGGGCAGGTCGCCGCGCGCCACCTGACCGCGGAAGGTGACGAGGTGTTCGATGCCGAGCGAGCGGGCGAGTGCCTGCAGGCGCTGCACATCGGGATCGTCCCCGACCTCGTCGCCTCCCCGGGAGCCGCCCACGACGACGAGTTCGATGTCGTTCCGGCCCGCCTCGGCTAGCAGCGCGAGCGCGGAGATGGTCGAACCGACGCCCTTGCGTGGCACCAGGCGTCCGACTGTGATGATGCGGTAGCGAGCAGACTTCGCATCCGCCGGTCCATCCGGCGCGAACAGGTCGGTGTCGACGCCGCAGGGCACCACCGAGATTCGCGAGGAAGGGATGCCGAGTGGAATCAACTCGAACGCCTCATCGGAGCACGTCGCCACGACGGCGTCGGCCTCGCGTCCGACCTGCGGCTCGAGGGTCGCCCGTTCTGCGGGGCTCGTGTCGTCGCTGCCCTGGTGGCGGCGTTTGACGTTGCCCAGCGCGTGGAACGTATGCACCACGGGCGGGCGCGGCGCATCGGGGCGCCGCGCCGCGTCGAGCGCCGCGAGGCCGGACATCCAGAAGTGGCTGTGCACGACATCCGGGGGATCCGCGCTCCAATACTCCGCCAGCCGATCGCCGAATTCGTCCATGTGCGCCAGCAACTCATCCTTCGGCACCGTCACCGGAGGGCCGGCGCTGACGTGCACCACCTCGACGCCGTCGCAGAGCGAAACCCGCTCGGGCAGCGACCGATCGTCGCGCCGCGTGTAGACGGTCACCCGGTGACCCCGCGCGGCGAGGGCGGTGGAGAGCGCGGCGACGTGCACGTTCTGCCCGCCGGCGTCTACGCCTCCGAGGATCGCCAGGGGACTGGCGTGTTCCGAGACCATCGCGATCTTCATCGCGTGCTCCTTTCCGTGAGCGGGGAGGGGGGGACGAAAAGCGGCGACCGGGACGGCGCCGCGGCGACGACGGCGCCCAGCACCTCGTCCCAGCGCTTCAAGAAAGCCGCATGTCCGTAGTGTGCGAGCGCGTGAGCCCGGGCTCGGCGTCCGTGCTCGGCGGCGAGGGCATGGTCGTTCAGCAGCGACGCGACGGCACGATGCAACGCGTCGAGGTCGTTCGAGACGACACCGGCATCAGGCGGAATGGCACGCGGAGCCTCCGTCGCCGCCAGCGCCACGACCGGCATGCCCAGGTGCATGGCCTCGAGCAGGGCCAGTCCGAGGGACGTCCAGCGCAGCGGGTGCAGGTAGAGGCGGCGGCGGGCGAGCTGCGGGTGGAGTTGCGCCGGGGGCAGATCGCCCGCCGGGACGACGCCGTGTCCGTCCTCCCCGGCGTGATCGAGCGCCGCGGGCAGCTCGTCCGTCTTCATCCCGAACACATCGACCGGTGCGATGCGGGCGAAGCCCGGCACGAGATCACTCCCGGTGATCCGCCACCGCCGCACCGGTTCGTTCACCACCATCCCGATGCGGGCCAGGTCGCCCGTGTACCGAGGTCCGGGATCGGGCACACCGTGTTCCACCACGACCGTGCGCGCGCGGCCGTTGTCCCAGAAGACGTGGTTGAAATGCGTGACGTGGACGATCGGGATGTCCGTGCGTTCGGCCATCGGGTGAAGGGTGCCCACGGCATCCGGCTTGGGTGTGTTGTGTTCGAGGTACACCGCGGGAAGATCCCGTCCGGGTGCACGCCCCGTCAGCCGGTGCACGGCCTCGACCTCTTCGGGCCGTTGCAAGACGACGACGTCGATGTCCTCGGCGCGCAGCAGGTCGCTCGGCACCTCGCGTGCAGCGGGCCAGGGGCGTCCGGCGAGGCCGAGGCCCCAGGCATCCCGGGCAGCGTTCACCGGCACCAGGTACTCGTGCTCGCCACGGAAGAATGCGTCCGCATAGCCGCCATGCACATGCCACATCAAGACCTTCACGCCAGCGCCCCCTCTCGAGGGGAGGGTCGGCCCGCGAGGTGCTGGCACGCCGCCACGACCTCGTCGGGCGAGACCGAGGCGAGGCACGGATGCCCCGGCACGGGGCAGTCCCGCGCGCGGGTGTCGCGACACGGCGCCGCCTGATCGCCCAGCACAACGCACGGCACGCCGTACGGGGCCCAGCGGATCGCGGGAACGACGGGCGAGAACAGGCTGACGACCGGCACCCCGACGGCGGCCGCTACGTGGGCGGGTCCTGTGTTGCCCGTCACCACGACCCGGGCGCGGGCAAGCACGGCGGCGAGCGAAGCGAGCTCGGTGACCCCCCCGAGGTCGAGCCCGTGCCGGCCCCCTCCGGAGACGAACGCGGTGAGCTCGACTTCGTCGGGTCCGCCCGTGACGACGACATCCCAACCGGTCTCGGCCAGCAGGCGCACCGCTTCGGCGTGGTGTGCGGCCGGCCAGCGGCGTGCGGATGCGGCGGCGCCCGGATGCACGACCACCAGGTTGCGCAGCCCCTCGATCTCGACCGGTACGTCGGCGCCGGAGCGCTCCATCACGCCGGGGTCGATCATCAGCCCGCCGGCGTCGTCGCCGGGGAGGCGGAACCCGGCGGCGGCAGCGATGGCCAGAGCGCGACGGGGCTCCGGCTGGTCCTCGGGGAAGTCCTCTCCTGGTTTCAGACGCACATCCAGCAACGTCCCGGCGTAGTCGACCGAGGCGCCGACGATCCGCGGGACGCCGGCGAGCCGCAGCTGCAGCGCGAGCGGCAGCGGGGACTGATGGAACGATGTCAGCACGACGGCGACCTCGGGGTCGGCCTCGGAGACGAGCGCCTCAAGGCGCTCGAGGTGCTCCACCGTCGGCGCCGGCGCCGTGACGGTGATCCACGGGCAGTCCCACTCGAGGACGCGGTCGACGCCGGGAAGCAGCCGCGCCGCCTGCGCACCGATCGAACTGCACAGCATCCAGACCTCGTCGACATCCGGGGACGCCGCCACCGCCCGGACTGCCGGACCGCACAGCAGGACGTCCCCGATGCTGTCCAGGCGCGCGATGAGCGCTCGCCGCGTCACCGGATGCTCCCCGCCGCACGGGATGCGTGGGCATCCAGCACGACCTCGACGGCGTCGGCGAGATCTTCGGCGACATGGGGCGCGTAGGCGATCTCTTCGATGCGGGTTTCGCGGGTCGGCACGAGGATACCCACGGCGCCGGCCCGCTGCGCCGCGCCCATATCGCTGCCGATGTCGCCCACGACCACCGTCTCGTCGGGCGCGACTCCCAGCGCCGCACACGCGGCCAGGATGAGGCCCGGCTCGGGCTTGCGACAGGCGCACCCGTCGATCTCCCCGTGCGGGCAGTACTCCCAGGCGTCCATCGG
>DMUE01000131.1:0-2067 GCA_003476465.1 Microbacterium sp.
TCCTCGAAGCTGACCGAGCGGCCGTCATCGCGCATCGGCGTACCGTAATGGGCGAGACGCTCGGACAGCTCGCCGAGCGCATCCGTGTCGGGCAGAGACAGGTCGATGCGTCCGAGTCCCAGGGCGGGCCCGCGTCGGCCGGCACCGCGGGACCCCCACACGTTCATCGCCATGTGATGGTGGTATCCGCCCGCGCTCACGAACAGTGCTTGGTCGCCGAGTCGGAGCGTGGACTCGAACCCCATCCGGTCGACGTAGAACTTCTGCGCGGTGTTCACGTCTCCGACCGAGAGATGCACGTGACCGACGGATGCCCCATCTCGGGCGGCCGCACCGTCCGCCGCGTCCGGGGTGAGATGTTCGCGGAGGAATGCATTCGGATCGAGGAAGAGAGTCGCCATCTCGATCTGGCCGTGTACCCACGACCAGTCGGTGCGGTCGCGATCCCAATACAGTTCGACGCCGTTGCCTTCCGGGTCTGTGAAATAGAAGGCCTGACTGACCAGGTGATCGGCCGAACCGGTGAAGGTGCCCGGTGCGTGCCGGGCGACGGAATACAGCGCCGCGGCCAGGGCTGTCTGCGTCTCGAACAGGATCGCCGTGTGATACAGCCCGGCCGAGCCCGGCGCCGCGTGTCGCAGGGCGGGCTCGGATTGCAGCACGATGATCGCGCGTCCGGCGCGGCCCAGAGTCACAGTGGGACCATCGGCAGAGAGAACCTCGAGAGTGACCACGTCCCGGTAGTACCGGGTCATCGAGTCGAGGTCGCCGACCAGGAGAGTGACCGCACCCATGGAGGTGTCGTTCGCGATCCCGTGGACGATCGTCTGCCGCTTTTCCTCCATAGGAAGACACAACGCCGCGAGAGCCGCACAATTCCCTCGTCGCTCCGACCATCGGCGTCCGNNGCCATCCGCTCTTCGGGAGTTCCGCCACGCTCCCACGCCTCGGCGTCCCAGTAGCGGGACGAGTCGCTCGTCAGCACCTCGTCGGCGAGGCGCAGCACGCCTTGGTCGTCGGTGCCGAACTCGAGCTTGGTGTCGGCGAGGATCAGCCGGTGCGTGGTGGCGCGGCGTGCGGCGCGCTCGTAGATCTCGAGCGAGGCGTCACGCAGCGCGACCGCGGGCCGTTCGCCGACGAGTTCGATCGTGCGCTCGAAGCTGATGTTCTCGTCGTGCTCGCCCAGCTCGGCCTTGAACGCAGGCGTGAAGATCGGCTCGGGCAGGCGATCCCCGTTCTGAAGACCGGACGGGAGCGGGATCCCGCACACCGTGCCGGACACGCGGTATTCCCCCCACCCCGACCCGGTGAGGTATCCCCGCACGACGCATTCGATCGGCAGCATATCCAGCCGCCGCACGAGCATCGCACGTCCCGCGACGTCCTCGGGAACGAGCCGCACCGGTTCATCGGCGGGTGAGAGAGCCGTGTCCGGCGCGAGGTGATTCGGGACGGACCGCCCTCCGTCGGCGCCCTCGAGCAGGTCGAACCACCACAGGCTCAGGGCCGTGAGCAGCTCACCCTTGCCCGGGATGCCCGGCGAGAGGACGCGGTCGAAAGCACTGACGCGATCGGATGCGACGACCAGCATTCGTTCGGCGCTCACGCCGTCCGGTGTGTCCGCCGGGACGTAGAGATCCCGCACCTTTCCGGAGTAGACATGGCGCCAGCCGGGAAGATCAGAGGTGCGCGTCACGCGACCATTATCCCGGGCCCGGGACTGCGCGGACGGTGCTGCTTCATCGCCCGATCATTCCGGCGGCGATGTCGGTGCGGTGGTGCGAGCCCTCGAGCTCTATGAGGTCGACGGCTTCGTAGGCGCGCTCGCGGGCCTCGGCGAACGTGGTACCGAGGGCGACGACGTCGACGACGCGGCCGCCGGATGCGATGAGCCCACCGCCGTCGTTTCCCGCTTCTGAAACGGCCGTCGCCGCGTGGGCCAGGTGCACCCCCTCCAGCGATGCCGCGGCATCCAGTCCCCTGAGGGCGCGGCCGATGACGGGTGCCGCCGGGTAGCCCTCGCTCGCCACGACCACCGTGACCGCGACCGCCTCGGCGAACGCGGGG
>DMUE01000131.1:2088-7025 GCA_003476465.1 Microbacterium sp.
GAGTACGCACCCATTCCGCCGGTGTTCGGGCCCACGTCGCCGTCGAAGGCACGCTTGTAGTCCTGGGCGGGGCTGAGCGCGCGAACGGTGTCGCCGTCCGAGAGGAAGAAGAGCGTGACCTCGGGGCCGACGAGGTGTTCTTCGATCAGCACCGCGCCCTCGGCGAGGTAAGTGCGGGCATGTGCGAGCGCGGCGTCGCGGTCGCTGGAGACGAGCACGCCTTTGCCTGCGGCGAGCCCGTCCGCTTTCACGACGTACGGGGGGCCGAACTCGTCGAGAGCGCGGGCGACCTCATCCGCCGTGCGCGCGTGCAGCGCGCGTCCGGTCGGAACACCCGCGGCTTCCATGACCCGCTTGGCGAAGGCCTTGGACCCCTCGAGTTGCGCTGCGGCTCGACCGGGCCCGAACGCGGGAATGCCCCGCTCGCGAAGCGCGTCCGCCACTCCTGCGACGAGGGGAGCCTCCGGTCCGATCACGACGAGGTCGATCGCCTCGTCGTTGGCGAACTCGGCGACCGCACCGGAGTCGACGGTGTCGAGCGCGACGATCGTCGCGTCTCGTGCGATCCCGGCGTTGCCGGGGGCTGCGAAGATCTCGTGCCCCGCGTCTTCCGACGCCAGTGACAGGATTATGGCGTGCTCGCGGGCACCCGAACCGAGGACGAGGATACGCACCCACCCAGCCTAGCCCCGTGTCGCGGCGCTGCTCCGACGGAACGCGTTACCGTTGTCCTGTGCCGCGCGCCATCACCACCGAAGCGGGTCGTGCCGCTCTCGCGGCCGTCCGCGACGCCGAGGAGCCGGCCCGCACCGACCTCGCCACGGCGGTGCGTTACCTGCTGCAGCTGCTCAGCGAGAGAGCGCCCGGCAACACAGTGGAGGTGCGCGTGCCGCCGTTCGGGGCCGTTCAGGTCGTCCAGGGCCCGCGGCACACCCGCGGCACGCCCCCCAACGTGGTGGAAATGGATGCCGCGTGCTGGATCGCGCTCGCCTGCGGTGACGAGTCATGGTCCGCCGCCGTCGCGGGCGGGCGGGTGCACGCATCCGGAAGCCGCGCAGACCTCACGGAACTCCTTCCGCTCCGCCCCTGAGGGTGCCGGTTCTCCCCGCGGCAGTCGGTTCGCCGCGGAACGATGAGCGGCGCACCGGTGATCGGGTGGGCGAACACCTCTACCGCCTGCCGGTAGGCGCCTCCGCGTGCTGAGGGTGAGACAATGGGGGAGTGAGCAACGAGATCGTAGAGGGGCGCGTGCGCCGGGCGCCCAAGTACGGCGTCTTCCTGACGGTCGGCGCGATGCTCGGCGTCCTGGTAGCACTGATCCTGACTTTCGCAACCGGCGAAGAGTCCCCCAGTCCGGCGACCGGTGTGACGTATTCGTCTATCCAGGTCTTCGGGTTCCTCGCCCTCATCGGTATCGCGATCGGTCTCGCCCTGGGTGGCGTGGTCGCTCTGCTGTTCGACCGTGCGTCGCGTCGCCGGGCCCGTACGGTCAGCCTCGACCACGAGAGCGTGATCGACTGAGCCGAGCGCTCCCGAGCGCATCCCGATGATCCGAGGTTGCTCGGCGCGTCAGGCGAGTTCGGCGATGATCGGATGGATGGCGGCGTCGAACGCCGCCACGTCACTTCGCAGTCCGTCCGTCACCGCGATCGTGAGAGCCCCGATCCACCACAGGCCGCGCTGCGTGAGCGGCAGGACTTGGACGTTGAGTTCGAAGGCGTGCGCGCGTCGCCCGACGTCACGCTCGTGCTGAGCGATGGCACCGGCATAGGCTCGATAAGAGACGCCGGTCCGTCCCAGAGCGTCGCCGGCGTGCCGTTCATGAGCCGCGCGCGCGAAGGCCACGGCGCTCGTGTGCGGCGCGATCGCGGCCCGGAGCTCGTCGAATCCCGATTCGGGGAGCGCAACATACGTCTCGAATCCGTCGACGAGTCCGAGCGGGCCGGATGCCGGATGCGCCTGCGGTTCGACCGTCATGGCCCAGTACTCGCGCCACTGTCGTTCGAGGCGTGCCTTCTCGTCCTCGTCGCGCGCGATCTCGTGCGAGGGCAGGCCGCGCAGCGGCGGCAACTCGTCCGGCCAGCGCACACCGATCAGCTGGCGCAGCCCAAGGGCCAGGATGACCCCGACGTTCGCGTCCTCGCGGATCACCCACTCCGATCCGCCGGTGTTGGGCATGCCGTCATTGTAGGGCGAGGTCGCCGCGGCTGCCGAGGGAGAATCCGTGACCTCCGGCGGGCCGGTAGGCTGTCCGGGTGGCCTCAGCCTCGCTCAATCCCTATGCCGCCGCCGGAGTGGACACCGCCGCAGGCGACCTCGCCGTAGAACTCATGAAGTCCTCGGTGCGCGCGACGCACCGTCCCGAAGTCCTCGGGGATGTCGGCGGCTTCGCCGGTCTCTTCGACGCGCGGGCTCTGCGCGAGTTCGATCATCCGCTTCTCGCAACGAGCACGGATGGCGTGGGCACCAAGATCGCGATCGCCCGAGCGATCGACAAGCACGACACGGTGGGTATCGATCTCGTGGGCATGGTCGTCGACGACATCGTCGTGGTGGGCGCCCGGCCGCTCTTCATGACCGACTACATCGCGTGCGGCAAGGTCGTGCCGACCCGCATCGCCGGCATCGTCGCTGGCATCGCGCGCGGCTGCGCCGAGACAGGCGTCGCCCTCGTGGGCGGTGAGACCGCTGAACACCCCGGCCTCTTGGCCGACGACGACTATGACATCGCGGGTGCGGCTACGGGGGTCGTCGAGGCTGCGGATCTGCTCGGGCGCGAGCGGGTCGTCACGGGTGATGTGGTGCTTGCGCTGGCCTCGAGCGGCCTGCACTCGAACGGCTTCTCCCTCGTCCGCCGCATCATGACCGACCGCGGCATCTCGTACACCGACACTGCTGCCGAACTCGGGTCTGCAACGTCCTGGGGTGAGGCGCTCCTCGAGCCCACGCGCCTCTACACGACCCCTCTTCTTCGCCTGGTCGAGGAGTTGCGCCCGACCTCCGGGGTGCACGCGCTGAGCCACGTGACCGGGGGCGGTATCGCCGCCAACCTCGCCCGGGTGCTTCCGCGGGGAACATGGGTGGACCTCGACCGCACCAGATGGTCGCCGCCGGCGGTGTTCCGCGTGCTCGCCGACGCGGGACGTATCACGCTCGAGCAGACCGAGGGCACCTGGAACCTTGGCGTGGGGTTCCTCGCCGTCGTCGCCGCAGATCAGGCAGAGGCGGCCGTCGCGGCGCTCGGCCGGGAGGGCATCGCCGCGTGGCCCGTGGGGGATGTGCGCGCCGGTGTGCTGCCCGAGGGAGATTTCGAACAGGGAGCCAAGGGGGTCGATGGCGGCGCTGTCCGGCTCGTCGGTTCCTACCCGGATGGAGCGAATTAAGCCCCATGTGCGGCATCGTCGGAATGGTCGGTCAGGGGCCGGTCAATCAGGAGATCTATGACTCCCTGCTGCTCCTGCAGCACCGGGGACAGGACTCGACGGGCATCGCCACGGCCGAGCCTGACGGGATCTTCCACCTCGCCAAGGCTCGCGGGCAGGTGCGCGAGGCATTCCGCACGCGCGACATGCGCGCGCTGCTCGGCACGGTCGGCCTCGGTCACGTCCGTTACGCGACCAAGGGCACCGCGGGCAACGAAGAAGAGGCACAGCCGTTCTACGTCAACGCGCCGTACGGCATCGTCCTGGTACACAACGGCAACCTGACCAACACGCGTGAGCTGACGCAGGAGCTCTTCAGCAAGGATCGCCGCCACCTCAACACGACATCCGACACCGAGCTGCTGGTCAACGTTCTGGCCAACGAGTTGCAGGCGACGGTCTCGGGGCTCGACCTCGACCCCGACCAGATCTTCCAGGCCGTTTCGCGCGTGCACGAACGCGTCGAGGGGTCGTACGCCGCGATCGCGCTGATCGCGGGTCACGGGCTGCTCGCCTTCCGTGATCCCTTCGGCATCCGCCCCCTCATCCTCGGTACGCGCAGGACCGAGGCCGGCGGGTATGAGTGGATGGTCGCATCCGAGTCCCTCGTGCTCGAGAACGGCGACTACGACGTCGTTCGGGATGTCATGCCGGGTGAGGCCGTGTTCATCGACCTGGAGGGGCAGCTGCACATGCGCCAGTGTGCTGCGGATCCGAAGCTCGCGCCGTGCTCGTTCGAATACGTCTACCTCGCGCGTCCCGACTCGATCATGAACGGCATCTCGGTGTACGAGGCACGGTTGCGGATGGGCGAACGCCTCGCCGACACGATCGCCAGATACACGCCGACGGGTGCGATCGATGTGGTCATGCCCATTCCGGACTCGTCGCGTCCGGCCGCGATGCAGGTCGCGCGCAAGCTCGGCATCGAGTACCGCGAGGGGTTCTACAAGAACCGCTATGTCGGGCGGACGTTTATCATGCCGGGGCAGACCGTGCGGCGCAAGAGCGTGCGACAGAAGCTCAACGCCATGTCGAGCGAGTTCAAGGGCAAGAACGTGTTGCTGATCGATGACTCGATCGTCCGCGGTACGACCAGCCAGCAGATCATCCAGATGGCACGGGATGCCGGGGCCAAGACGGTGACGTTCGCCTCGGCCGCTCCGCCCGTCCGCTACCCGCACGTGTACGGCATCAACATGCCCTCACGGGAGGAGCTCGTCGCGCACGATCGCACGATCCCCGAAATCGCACAGGAGCTGGGATGCGACTACCTCGTCTACCAGGAGGTCGGCGATCTGAAGGCGGCGATCCTCGAGGGGTCGGATGTCGGCGACCTCGACATGAGCTGCTTCGACGGCCGCTACGTCACGGGCACCGTCTCGGACGAGTATCTGGCGTGGGTCGAGGGAACCCAGACTTCCTGACTTCGCACGGCCTCGGCCGCACCCCGCGGAGCACCCGGTACGAAACGGCCCATCCCGGGAACCGTCGATGTCTTACCGACGACAGGGC
>DMUE01000254.1 GCA_003476465.1 Microbacterium sp.
CGGCCTACACCGTGCAACCTGTTTCGGCCCAACAGGCTGTCAAGTCGTACACCTGCCCGGGATGCGGCCGCACGGTAGCCGTGCACACCGGGCATCTGGTGGTGTGGCGAGCGGACGGCGTTCTGGGCGAGGCGGCAGATCTCGCCGCACGGCGGCACTGGCACACACACTGTTGGAGGATCGCATGACCGAGATACGCGGACCGCTCGAGCTACCGGCGCGGCGCGAGGACATCGAGTTGCACACGCTCGACGGATTGACGCTGGTCGGTGAGGTGGCGCTGCCGCTTCGTACCGAGCCGGTGGCCACCCTCGTCACGCTGCACCCGCTGCCGACGGCCGGCGGATTCATGGATTCCCACATCCTGCGAAAGGCCGCGGCGCGACTTCCCGCTCTCGCCGACCTGGCGGTTCTGCGATTCAACACGCGGGGGACGACGTCCCCACGGGGGACGAGCGAGGGCGCCTTCGATGGAGGGCATGACGAGGCTTTCGACGTCGCCGCGGCGCTTGACTTCGTGCGTGAGCGGGGACTTCCCCGCCCCTGGATCGTGGGTTGGTCGTTCGGCACCGAACTCGCGCTGAAGTACGGTCGCGACCATGACATCGAGGGCATCATCCTGCTCTCGCCTCCGCTGCACCGCACGACGGACGATGAGGTGGGGGCGTGGGCCGGCGACCCCCGCCCCGTTATCGCCGTGATCCCCGAGCTCGACGACTATCTGCGGCCGGATGAGGCGGAGCAGCGCTTTGCCGCGATTCCCCACGCTGTGCTGATCCCGGTGGAGGGCGGCCGACACCTGTGGGTCGGCGAGACGCAGACGCGCCGGGTGCTGACCGAGATCGTGGCAGCGGTCAACCCTGCCGCCTTGCCCCTGCCGACGGAGTGGGACGGCCCGCTCTAGCGGTTCACTATTCCGTCCGCTCGTGCCAGAGCGGGGTATTCTGCCGCGGATTCTCGCGGCCGAGGCGCCGTGCTGCCGGCGGACGGGAACTGAATAGCGAACGGATGGCCTCGACGCCGTGCCGGTGCCGCCCGTCGGCTGGTGGCCCGGCGTGTTCCGATGGGGCGCAGGGGGCGCGGCTGCGACAGCTCGTTCCTGCCCGCTACAGCTCGTTCATTCTCGGGATGACGACCTGGCGGTAGATTATCAGGATGCTCGCGGCGACCGGGATGGCGACGAGCGCACCCAGAAGCCCGAGAAGCGAACCGCCCGCGAGCGCCGCGACCACCACGACGGCGCCGGGCACGGCGACGGCACGGCTCATGATGCGTGGAGCCAGGACATANNGTCAGAGTTCCCACGAGCGGGATGATCGAGAAGAACAGCGCAACCACCGCGAGAACCGCCGTGAAAGGCGCGCCGATTATCGAGAGGAAGATGAAGCTCAACACACCGTTGGTCAGCCCCAGGCTGAGCTGGCCCATGACGAAGTACCCGACGGAGTCGGTGATCTGTTCGGCGAGATCGATGAACCGGGCACGACGGCTCGCGGGCACCAACTGGTAGACCGCGGCTTTCAGATTGGGGGTGGACGCGGTGAAATAGATCGTCAGGATCAAGACGATGAATCCACCGGCGACGCCCGCCACGACGGCGGCGCCGAAGACGATGACGCTCTCGCCGATCGCGGCGAAGTCGAGCGAATTCACCCAGTCCGTGACGTACTGCAGCACGCGATCGACATCCAGGTAGGGGAAAACCCCGACGACCCAGGTCCGGAAGTCGGCGAGGAAGGGCTCGACGCCTTCGTCGAGCACCTCGGAGATCAACACCACGAGTTGGCTGATCTGGTCGACGATGATGGGCACGATCATCAGCACGATGCCGGTGAACACCGCCAGGATGACGAAAACCGTGATCAGCACGGCTAACCAGCGCTTCATCCGCCGCCGCTCCAGGAACGAGATCGCCGGCTCCAAGCCGAGGGAGAGGAACAGGGCCGTGCCGACGTAGAGAAGGATCGTCGAAAGCGTCTGGATGCTCGAAATCAGGACGATCCCGAGACCGGCACCCAGCGTCGCGACGAGTGCGACGCGGAACGGGCTGTGGATCTTCACGTGTACCTCCGGGCGGGCGCGTCCGACGCGCGTCTCGTCAGACTACGTCCGCCGAGTGCTGAGGGAACGCATCACGCGCGTGCGGCTGGCATTCAGGCGTCATTCGGTAGGCTGTGATGTCCGCTTCCGCGCCGATACACCGCCGGGCGCGTCGATGGAGGAGTAATCGTTTGCGTTTTGTCTGGGCTGTCGCGGCATTCGTGCTCGCCGCCGTACTGATCGGGGCCGGGATCGCCCAGCGGACGGTTTTCCTGGGCCCGAAGACCGCAGACGTCGAGATCAGCGCCGAGGGAGGCCTGCCGTACACCCTGATAGATGGGACGGTGCTGGCCAGCATGCCCGGTTCGCAGACCCTGACGGCCTCGGTGCCCAGCGGTCCCGTCTACGCGGCGTACGGGCGGACGGCGGATGTTTCGGCCTGGCTTTCCGACGCCGAGTACACACATGTGTTTCTGGATGACGCCGGCGAGATCGTCACGGAGGCGGTCGCGCCGCAGCCCCCCGCCGAGGCCGGTGCGGCGGGGGAGGGTGAAGAGCCGATCGACGCCGGGGTACCCGCCGATGACACCGCTGGGGTGGCCGAACCGGCCAACCGCAATCCGGCGGGCTCGGATCTCTGGCTCGACGAGTTCACCGACGAAGGCACGCTGAGGACACAGGTGCAGTTGCCCGAAACCATGAGCGTCCTGCTCGCCTCGGACGGAAGGGCGCCGGCGCCGAAGACGATGGAACTGCAGTGGCCGCTCGACAACTCCACCCCCTGGGCGGGTCCGCTCATCGTCGCGGGGAGCATCCTGATGGTGGTGGGCGTGTTCCTCTACCTCCTCGGCATCCGACATGCGCGTCGTTCGCGTGGTCCCCGCCGCAAGGGCATTCCGCAGCCGCCGACTCAGCCCCTCGACACCATCCCCACGGGCGACGCCGAGGCGAAGGGCGTCATCAGCGCGGGGCCCTCTCGGCGAGCCCTCCGCGGCACCCGCGGATTCGTGGTCGTGCCAGTCCTTGCGGTCGCCGGTGTGCTGCTGGCCGGCTGTTCGGCCGAGTCCTGGCCGCAGCTGGCGCCGTCGGCGACCCCGTCACCGTCGGCGAGCGCGATCTCGACGGCAGATCAGCCGGCACCGGCCGTCACTGAGACGCAGGCGCAGCGCATCCTCACCAAGGTCGCACAGACCGTCGGCGAGGCGGATGCCGCAGCAGATGGCGAAATGGCCGCGACGCGGCTGGAGGGCGCCGTCCTCGACGAGCGCAAGGCGAACTACCTGATCCGGAGCAAGGTGGCGGACCACGCACCGCTCGCGGCAATTCCCACCGAGCCCATGCAGATCGTGCTGCCGCAGGCCTCCGAGCAGTGGCCGCGTACGTTCATGACCGTCGTAGGCGACGACGCGGAGGGTTCGCCGGCTCCTTCCGTCGCCGTGCTCTCGCAGCAGGATCCCTGGTCCGATTACAAACTGACCTATCTGGCAAGCCTCGCGGCCTCCGCGCAGTTCCCCGGTGGTGTGGCGCCCGCCACGATCGGAGCGTCGCTCGTTCCGCCCGAATCCCCGTTCCTGTTGATCGAGCCCCAGGATTTGCCCGCTGCCTACGCCGATGTGCTCAACAACGGGGCCGAAAGCTCTTTCGCCCCGCTCTTCGAGGAAGACGGCGATCAATTTCGCGTCAAGGTCGCGGAGGACCGGCGCAACCGCCTGGAGCAGTTCAATCAGACCGGGGCCGAGACCGGAAGCCTGACCTTCTCGTCCGCAGCCGGCACCTATCCGGTCATCGGTCTGTCGACGCTCGAGTCCGGGGCGGTCGTCGCGGTCAGCCTGACCGAGACAGACACGGTCAAGCCGACCAACAGCGACGCCGTCATCAAGCTCGACGGCAACCCGACGGTCGAGGCTCTCGCCGGCACGGCCAACTCGGCGTCGGGGTTCCAGACCACCTTCTCCGATCAGCTCTTCTTCTACGTCCCCAACCAGGCCGATGGCGGTCAGATCAGGCTGCTCGGCTACGCCTCGAACATTCTCAATGCAGGAGTCATCCGATGAGTCAGAACACCAATCCGGGAGCGGTCCTGCGCGGCGCCGTCGACCTGTCCGCTCTCCGCAACCGCCCGCAGCCGCCGGCCCCCGGGGCGCCTGCGGCTGCCGTACCCGGCGCCGGTCCGGCGGGCACCGGTCTCGTGAGGGACGCCACGGACGAGACGTTCGGAGAGGTGCTCGAACTATCGCGCACCGTGCCGGTCGTCATCGACCTCTGGGCGGAGTGGTGTGGGCCGTGCAAACAGCTGAGTCCGATTCTCGAGTCCGTCGTCGTCGAGCTCGCCGGACGTCTCGTTCTGGTCAAGGTGGACGTCGATGCCAACCCCCAGCTCGCGCAGGCCTTCCGTGCCCAGTCGATTCCACTGGTGGTCGCGCTCGTCGCGGGCCAGCCGGTGCCGCTGTTCACCGGGGCGGTCCCGGAGCAGCAGGTGCGCGAGGTCTTCGCCCAGCTGCTGCAGGTTGCCGCTCAGAACGGCGTGACGGGAACGCTGCCGATCGCGGATGACCAGCCTGCCGTCGACGGCACGCCGGAGGAACCCGAGCCGCCGCTTCCGCCGCTGCATGCCGCCGCTTTCGCGGCGATCGAGGCGGGCGACTACGACGCGGCGATCGTCGCGTACGAGCAGGCCCTCGCCGAGAACCCGCGGGATCAGGACGCGCGGGCCGGCCTCGGCCAGGTTCGTCTGCTCCGTCGGGTGACGGGTCTGGACCTCGAGACGGCTCGTGCCGCTGCGGCGGCCGCCCCGCTCGAGGTGTCCGCGCAGTTCTCGGCGGCGGACCTCGATATCGCGGGAGGGCACGTCGAGGATGCGTTCGGCCGCTTGCTCGACCTGTTCGCCGCGTTGCCCGTGGACGAGCGCGCGCCCGTGCGTGAGCGCCTGCTGGAACTGTTCGGGCTGATCGGTGACGACGACCCCCGCGTGGTGCGGGCCCGCGGACGCCTCGCCTCACTCCTGTTCTGATCTCGCCTGCCCGTCGGCGCAAGTGAGATCAGAAACGTCTCGGCGCCGCCTCAGCGTGAGTGGTGCAGCCAGATAACGCCTAGAGGCGGCAGGGTCACGGTAGCGCGCACAGTGCCGTCAGCGCCCGCCTCGGCCGTGACCGCCCCGAGGTTGCCGACACCCGATCCGCCATAATCGACGGCGTCGGAATTGAGAACCTCGGTCCAGGTTCCGCGCTCCGGCATGTCCAGCTCGAGCCCCTCGACCGGCACGCCCGAGAAATTGGCCAGCACCGCGATCGTGTTGCCATGCCAGTCCGCCCGTGTGAACGCGACGACATTGGGGTTGTGCCGGGGTCCGAACAGACGCTGGAACGCAGCGCCATCGCTGTCGCGGGACCATAGCGGTGCGTGCTCGCGGTAGGTCTCGTTCAGGGCGGAGACGAACGCCTGCAACTGCGCGTGCAACGGCTGGTCCAGGATCCACCAGTCCAGCGAACGTCCTTCCGACCACTCCGAGATCTGACCGAACTCCTGGCCCATGAACAGCAACTGCTTGCCCGGGTGGCCCCACTGGAAGCCGAGGAACGCCCGCGCGTTCGCAAGCTTCTGCCAATGGTCTCCCGGCATCCGCGACACGAGCGTGCCCTTGCCGTGCACGACCTCGTCGTGGCTTATCGGGAGGACGAAGTTCTCGCTGAACGCGTAGACGAAGGTGAAGGTGATCTCGCCTTCGTGGTGCGCGCGGTACATGGGGTCACGCTCGAAGTACTGGAGCGTGTCGTTCATCCAGCCCATGTTCCACTTCAACCCGAATCCGAGCCCGCCCTGGTTCGTCGGCGCGGTGACGCCGGGGTAGCTGGTCGACTCTTCGGCGATCATCGCGATGCCGGGGTAGCGCTTGTACGCCGTGGCGTTGACCTCTTGCAGGAAGCCGATGGCTTCGAGGTTCTCGCGCCCGCCGTGGATGTTCGGCGTCCACTCGCCGTCGTTACGGGAGTAGTCGAGGTAGAGCATCGACGCGACCGCGTCGACGCGCAGCCCGTCCACGTGGAACTCCTCGAACCAGTACAACGCGTTCGCGACCAGGAAGTTGCGCACCTCACGCCGACCGTAATCGAAGATGTAGGTTCCCCAGTCCTTGTGCTCGCCGCGGTGCGGATCGGGGTTCTCGTAGAGCGCCCGTCCGTCGAAGCGGGCGAGGGCGAACTCGTCCTTGGGGAAGTGGCCGGGAACCCAGTCCATGATCACGCCGATGCCCGCCCCGTGCAGGCGATCGATGAGATACCGCAGGTCATCGGGTGTACCGAAACGGCTCGTGGGGGAGTAGTAGCCCGTGACCTGGTATCCCCAGGAACCTCCGAACGGATGCTCGGCCAGCGGCAGAAACTCGACATGCGTGAAGCCGAGCGACGAAACATGCCCGACGATCTCGTCCGCCGCGGTGCGATAGGTCAGGCCGGGGCGCCACGAACCGAGGTGGATCTCGTACACCGACATCGGCTGGTCGAGGGTGGTCGTCCGGGCGCGCCGAGTCATCCAGTCGTCGTCGGACCAGGTGTGACGCGCCTTCGTGACGACCGAGGCCGTCGCGGGCGGCACCTCGGCCCAGCGCGCCATCGGGTCGGCTTTCACGAGCCACCGGCCGTCGCCGCTCAGGATCTCGTACTTGTACGCCGAGCCTTCGCCGACCTCGGGGACGAAGAGTTCCCACACCCCGGAACTGCCCATAGAGCGCATCGGGTGGCTCTGGCCGTCCCAGCCGTTGAAGTCGCCGACCACACGCACGGCCTGCGCGTTGGGCGCCCACACGGCAAAAGAGGTGCCGGCGACGCCCTGGTGCTCGCGCACGTGCGAGCCGAGGGCGCGCCAGAGTTCTTCGTGCCGGCCCTCGGCGATCAGGTGCAGGTCGAGGTCGCCGATCGTCGGGCTGAATCGGAACGGATCCTCCGCGGTCCACGTCGGGGCGGAGGGATACGTCGCCTCGAGGCGATAGGCGACGGGGGAACCCGGGTGGGTTCCCTCCCAGATGCCGCTGCGCACGTGATCGAGCACGATCCGGGCACCGTCCTCGGTGATCGCCGTCACGGTTCGCGCGAGCGGCCGCCTCACCCGGATCGTCGTGATCGGCTGACCCGAGCCGTCCTGGCCCAGGTGATGGCCGAGAACGCTGTGGGGTGAGTAGTGCGAACCGGTGGCCACCAGATCGAGGTCGTTCTGCGAGATGGTTGTCATCGCGGGCTCCTCACATGCAGGATGTGCACCGGCTCGGCGAACGCGTCGAGCCGGACGTAGTTGCGGTCGGTCCAGGTCCACACGGCGCCCGACACGAGGTCTTCCACCTCGAAAGATTCTCCCGGGGTCACGTCCCACAGCCGGGTGTCGAGGTAGACGGTCGTCTCGCGTACGGAGTGCGGGTCGACGTTCGCCACGACGATTACCGTGTCGGCCTGTCCGGTCGGCGAGAGCGCTGCATCGATGTGCTTCGAATAGACCAGGATGGCTTCGTCGTCGCTCCAGTGGGTGCGCAGGTTTCGCAGCTGCTGCAGCGCCGGGTGTTCCGCCCGAACGCGATTCAACATCCGCAGGTACGGCGCAAGAGAGTCACCGGATGCCTCGGCACCGGCCCAATCGCGTATCTTGTACTCGTACTTCTCGTTGTCGAGGTTCTCTTCCGAACCCGGGCGCGCGACGCTCTCGTACAGCTCGTACCCCGCGTACACCCCGTAGGTCGGGGCCCCGGTCGCGGCGATTGCCGCGCGCGTCTTGTAGGCAGCCCGGCCACCGTACTGGAGGTACTCGGTCAGGATGTCGGGTGTGTTGACGAACAGGTTCGGCCGCAGGAAATCGGCCGTCTCGGTCGCCAGGCCGATCAGGAACTGCTCGAGTTCCTCCTTCGTGTTGCGCCAGGTGAAGTAGGTGTAGCTCTGCTGAAACCCGGCCATCGCCAGGCCCTGCATGATTGCCGGGCGCGCGAACGCCTCGGCGAGGAACACGACGTCCGGGTGTTCCGCGTTGACCGTCCGGATCAGCCATTCCCAGAACTGCAGCGGTTTTGTGTGCGGATTGTCGACACGGAAGATCTCGACGCCCTGCGCGATCCAATACCGGATGACACGCAGCGCCTCCGTGCGAATGCCCTCGTAATCGTTGTCGAAGTTGATCGGATAGATGTCCTGATACTTCTTCGGCGGGTTCTCCGCGTGCGCGATCGATCCGTCGGGGAGGGTCGTGAACCACTCCGGGTGCTCCGACACCCAGGGGTGATCGGGCGAGGTCTGGAGGGCGAAATCGAGGGCGATTTCGATGCCTTCTGCGCGGGCGGCACGAACGAATGCCCGGAAGTCGGCGAGTGTTCCAAGCTCGGGATGCACGGTGTCGTGCCCGCCGGCGGCCCCGCCGATGGCCCAGGGCGATCCGGGGTCGCCGGGCTGGGCGACGAGGGAGTTGTTGCGTCCCTTGCGGTGCGTCTGCCCGATGGGATGGATGGGGGGAAGATACAGGACGTCGAAGCCCATCGCCGCGACCTCGGGCAGGCGTTTCATCGCGGTCCGGAAGGTGCCGCTCTTGACGCGGCCGTCCTTCAGGCGCTTCGCGCCCTCCGAGCGCGGGAAGAACTCGTACCAGGCACCGACACCCGCGCGCCGGCGTTCGACGAGCAGTTCGCGCGTTGCGCCGATCGTGACGAGGGAGGTGACGGGGCGCGCCGTGAAGGACGCCGCGATCGAGGCGTCCTCGACGATCTCGAGGGCTTCCGCATCCGACACATCCGTGTCGAGAAGACGACCAGCGGATGCCCGGAGCACACGCCGCTCACCGGCCGGTCGGGTGCGCTCGGATGCGGCCCGCTCGAACAGCTCCGCGCCGATCCGGCGCATCAGCGGCGCGTCCACGCCGGCGGCGATCTTCAGGCTCGCCGCGTGGTGCCAGGTCGTGAACTCGTCCGCGAAGGCTTCGAAGCGGAAGCGCCAGACACCCTGTTCGATCGGTGCCACGAGCACCTGCCAGCGGTCGAACCCGTCGTCGAGCGCCGTGAGCCGATGAAGCGATTCCTCGCCCGACGGGGAGAACAGTCGCAGGTGGACGCCCAGGCGATCATGACCCTCGCGGAACGCGGTCACGACGAACGGCACGACCTCCGAGACGAACGCTTTGGGACGGTACAGATCACCCGGCACGGAGGGGTGCGGGTGGAACATGGCGATGCGTCCTGCTGCGGTCGTGCGTTCGTCGGGCCACGCCGTGGCGGGGCGAACAGGAAGGGCTGACCCACTGCGCCACCGACGCCCGGAGGCAGGCGAGGATGACGGGCTCATCGCAGAGACGGGTGCGTCGACGGCCGGGGTGCGAAACGTGTTAGCCACCCCCCGAACCTATCGCGCACGCGATTGTGACGATACGCCTTGCGTGTGGCCGCAGCGGGTGTTAGTCCGCGCGGAACAACCGCATGGATGTGCTCTGCAGGGTCACGACGTCGCCAGGTGCGAACGTCTCGTCTTCCTCGTGCCGCGGGCGCTCATCAGCCGAAGACCACAGCGACACGTACCGCGTGACGCCCTCGATCTCGGGCAAGGTCACATCGATCGGGGTTTCGTTGCCGTGGATCATCAACAGGATCCGGTTGAACGCCTCGTGCTCGGGCGTGGACGCCGCGACGTACTGGATCGTCCGGTGCGCGGGATTGGTCCAGCGGTCGATCGACATCATCGCGCCGTTCTCGTCGTACCAGTCCATCACCGAGGCTGAGGGGGTGGGACGGTCCTGCACGGCGAAGCGGCTCGGACGCAGGGCGGGGTTCTCCGCGCGCAGGGCTATGAGCCGGCGGGTGTGCGCCTGCAGATCCTGCTGCCACGGCGCGTGATCCCAGGACAGCCAGGTCAGCGTCGAATCGTGGCAATAGGCGTTGTTGTTACCGCGTTGGGTGCGCCCGAATTCGTCGCCCGCGGTCACCATCGGGACCCCGGCGGAGAGCAGCAGCGTCCCCAGCAGGTTGCGCATCGCCTTGCGCCGTGTCGCGAGGACGTGAGGGTCGTCGGTCGGACCCTCGGCGCCGTGGTTGAAGGATCTGTTCGTGTCCGCGCCGTCGCGGTTCTGTTCGCCGTTGGAGAGGTTGTGCTTGACGTCGTACGAGACCAGGTCCCGCAGGGTGAAGCCGTCGTGCGCGGTGACGAAGTTGACGCCTGCGAGCGGACCTCGCTCGTGCGAGAAGGTGTTGGATGATCCGGCGAGACGCGTCGCCAGCCCGCCGATGCCGACCGGCGCGGCCGAGGCGCGCCGGGCGTAGTCCACGTCTGAGAGCCAGAAATTGCGCACCCGATCGCGGTAGCGGTCGTTCCACTCGCTCCAGCCGCGTCCGAAATTGCCGGTCTGCCAGCCGCCCATGCCGACGTCCCACGGCTCGGCGATCTTTTTCACATCCGCCAGGTCGGGGTCCTCGATGATCGCCTGCAGCAGCGGATGCTCGGGGGTGAAGTGATGCCGCGCATCGCGCCCGAGGGTCGCCGCGAGGTCGAAGCGGAATCCGTCGATCTGCACCTCGCGTGCCCAGTAGCGGAGCGAATCGAGGATCAGTCGTGCCGGGGCATCCTTCGACGTGTTGACCGCGTTGCCGCAGCCCGTCTCATCGACATAAGTGCCGTCTTCCAACTGGCGGTAGTAGGACCTGTTGTCGATGCCGCGCAGGCTCGTGCGGGGGCCGCCGAGCCCTTCTTCCGCTGTGTGGTTGTAGACGACGTCGAGGATGACCTCGAGGCCCGCCTCGTGCAGCAGCCGCACCATGCCCTTGAACTCGCGCAGAATGGCCTCGGGGCCCTCGCGACGGCTCGCCTCGGTGGCGTACGCGTCGTGCGGGGTGAAGAAATTGAGGGTGTTGTAGCCCCAGTGGTTGCTGAGCCCCAGGTGGTGCAGCCGGGGCTCGCTCGCGAATGCGTGCACCGGCAGAAGCTCGACGCTGGTCACCCCGAGGCGCTGCAGGTACTCGATCATCGCGGGGTTCGCGAGCCCGGCATAGGTGCCGTGCAGCGCGGGCGGGATGGCTGGATGCCTTTTGGTCAGGCCCTTCAGGTGGCCCTCGTAGATCACGGTGCGGTCGAGAGGTACCCGGGGCTTTTCGATCCCGCCCCAATCGAAGGTGCCGTCGACGGCGACCGAGCGCCATTCGCCGACGCGGCCCGACACGAGGCCGCGAGCGTAGGGGTCGAGGAGGAGGGACCGAGGGTTGAAGGTGTTGCCGGGCCCCGCGGGCCCGCTCACGCGGATGGCGTAACGGGTTCCGGGCCGCAACAGCGGTGTCGTGGCCTCCCAGACCGAGCCGCCGGTCAGGCGGAGGGGCACGGTCTCGATGATCCAGTCCAGGTCGGTGTCGTCGAAGACGACGAGTTCGATTCCGTCCGCATGGCCCGACCAGACGCGCAGCCGACCGCCCTCGGGCGTGTACGTGACGCCGAGGTCGTTGAGCGCGGGCGAGAGAAGGCCGGGTGTGCCGGTTGTCATCGCGGTCCTCGCGTCGGAGGGACCTGGTGCGATGGCGGGGGCCGTCGGGATCGGGCTGACCATGTCGACAACCCTAGCCAGCGCAGGGGTCCGGTGCGTTACGAGTGTCGTCGAGACCCGTCCGGGATGGGCGCGCGTGTGTGAGAGTGGATGCGTGAGCGTGTACCTCGACCACGCGGCGACGACCCCGCTGCGCTACGAGGCGCGCGCGGCGTGGCTGGAGGCATCCGATGTCGTGGGCAACGCATCGTCTATCCACGGAGCGGGACAATCAGCGCGCCGCCTGCTCGAAGACGCGCGCGAGCGGATCGCCACCGCGCTGGACTGCGAGCCGATCGAGGTGGTCCTCACCTCAGGCGGGACAGAATCGATCAACCTGGCCCTGACGGGGCTNNGATCGACCACGCTGCTCGGGTGGATCTGTCCGCGTGGCGCGCGGCGATCGGCGACGAACGCACGGCCGTCGCAACCCTGCTCGCGGCGAACAACGAGGTGGGCGCGGTGCAGCCGGTGGCCGAGGCAGCCGTCGCCGCCGCGCACTCCGGGGTGCCCCTGCACGTCGATGCGGTGGGAACCTTCGGGCACCTGCCCCTGTCGTTCCGGGCGTTGAGGGGCGGCGCGCGGGCGGGCGCCGGACTGGTCGCGATGAGCGTCTCTGCGCACAAGCTCGGGGGCCCGGTCGGCGTGGGGGCCCTCGTGGTGTCGCGACACGTCACGCTCGACGCCCTCCTGCACGGCGGCGGTCAGCAGCGGGGGCTTCGCGCCGGGACCCAGGACGTCGCGGGCGCGGTCGCCTTCGCCGTCGCGGCGGAACTGGCGGTGGCCGAGATGGAGGCCGAAGCGGAGCGCGTCGGGCGGCTGCGGGCCCGGCTGGAGAGCGGGTTGCGCGCTGCTATCCCCGGCATTGTCGTATCGGCGCCCGACGTCGAGCGCCTGCCGGGACACCTGCACGTCGTGCTTCCCGGGGCGCAGGGCGACTCGCTGCTGCTGCTTCTGGATGCGGCCGGTGTCGCCGTGTCGACCGGATCGGCGTGTCAGGCGGGTGTGCCCGAGCCATCCCACGTCCTCCTCGCGATGGGGCTGGCTCCGGATGTCGCCGNNCCCGCGCCTCCCGCGCCTGAGCCCGGTTCTCCGCGTCCGCGTAGAATCGTCGGATGCGTGTTCTGGCGGCGATGAGTGGCGGGGTTGACTCCGCTGTTGCCGCGGCGCGCGCAGTGGATGCGGGTCACGACGTCACCGGCGTGCATCTTGCGTTGTCCCGCGCGGGCGGGACGCTTCGCGCCGGCAGCCGTGGCTGCTGCACGATCGAAGACGCGATGGATGCCCGCCGCGTGGCCGACCGCCTCGGTATCCCCTTCTACGTCTGGGACTTCTCCGAGCGCTTCCGGGACGATGTCATCGAGGACTTCGTGGCCGAGTACGCCGCCGGTCGCACCCCCAATCCGTGCCTGCGCTGCAACGAGCGGATCAAGTTCGCCGCCGTTCTCGAAAAGGCTCTCGATCTGGGATTCGACGCCGTTGCGACGGGGCACTACGCGATGGTGCGGGCCGGGGCATCCGGAGATCTCGAACTGCATCGCGCGAGCGACGCGGCGAAGGATCAGTCCTACGTCCTCGGTGTGCTGACGGCCGAGCAGTTGCCGCACACGCTCTTCCCGCTGGGCGAGACGCCGTCGAAGGCGCTGGTGCGGGCCGAGGCGGAAGCCCGCGGTCTGACGGTGGCGAACAAGCCCGACAGTCACGACATCTGTTTCATACCCGACGGCGACACGCGCGGGTGGCTGGCCGAGCGCGTCGGCACCGCGACGGGGGAGATCGTCGACGCGTCCGGAGCGGTCGTCGGCTCGCACGAGGGCGCCCACGCGTTCACCGTCGGGCAGAGGCGGGGGTTGTCGCTCGGCGTGCCGGCGGCCGACGGCAAGCCGAGGTTCGTGCTCGAGGTCCGCCCCGTGTCGAACACGGTCGTCGTGGGCCCGCGCGAAGCGCTCGCGATCGCCGAGATCTCGGGGGATCGGTTCAGCTGGGCCGGCGCCGCTGCGTTGTCCGTCGGGTCGAAACTGGCGTGTCGCGTGCAGATCCGGGCGCACGCCGATCCCGTTCCCGCCATGCTGAGCTACATCGTCGAGGACGGTATGCCGCGGCTCGTGGTGCGTCCCGATGTTCCGCTCGACGGCGTCGCGCCCGGACAGACCGCGGTGCTCTACGACGGCACGCGCGTGCTCGGGCAGTTCACGATCGACCGCACAGTGTCGGCCGTGCCCGCGGGCATTTGAGCACGCTTCGGCGGACGGATGTCGGGGGCCGAACCTAAACTGTTGCGGTGGC
The DNA here is from genome assembly GCA_003476465.1 of Microbacterium sp. Lineage (GTDB taxonomy): Bacteria > Actinomycetota > Actinomycetes > Actinomycetales > Microbacteriaceae > Microbacterium. The sequence continues at coordinate 13,846 of DMUE01000254.1, forward strand.
GTCCGAAGCATCCCCATCCGAGGCATCCGAACTTCCCGATCTGACGATGGAGCAGGCCCGTGATGAGGCGCGCGGTTTGACGGAGCGCATTCTGCAGGCCCGTGACGCCTATTACGGACGAGACGCGGAGGTTGTCGACGACGCCACCTATGACGGGTGGATGCACCGACTCGAGGCCATCGAGCGGCTGTTTCCCGAGCTCCAGGGGCAGGATTCCCCGACGCTCTCGGTCGGTGCCGCGCAGACCACCCAGTTCGCGCCGGTCGCGCACGCGGAGCGGATGCTGAGCCTCGACAACGTGTTCTCGCTGGACGAGCTGCGGGAATGGTGCGTCAAGGCCCAGGACGGCGCCGGCCGGGCGGTGCGATGGCTGACGGAGCTCAAGATCGACGGCCTCGCCATCAGCCTGCGCTATGAGAACGGCGTGCTCGCGTCGGCGGCGACACGAGGCGACGGGCGGATCGGCGAGGACATCACCTTCAACGCCGTGCACGTCGCAGGAATCCCCCAGCGGCTGACGGGCACGGGTCATCCGCCCCTGGTCGAGGTGCGTGCGGAAGTGTTCATCCCGGTCCGGGCATTCACCGAGTTGAATGCGCTGCAGGCCGACATGCGCGACCGCGCGGTCGAGGAGAGCCGCGCGCGCTCCCGCGTCTTCGACGAGGCGCGCGCGCGCGTCAGCGCCGAGAGGCGCTTCCCCGCCTTGGCGAATCCGCGGAACGCCGCCAGCGGCGGCCTCCGGCAGCAACTCGACAAGAAGGAGGGGCTGGAGTACGTGGCGGGGAAGGCACGTCTGGACTCGCTGCGCCTCTTCGTCCACGGAATCGGCGCCTGGGAACACCCGCCCGTCGACTCGCAGAGCGAGATCTACGGGCTTCTGTCGGAATGGGGCCTGCCGACGAGTCCCTATTTCCGCACGACCGACTCGATCGACGGCGTGAGGGAATTCGTCGAGTACTATGGGGCGCATCGGCACGACGTCGAGCACGAACTCGATGGAATCGTCGTGAAAGTGGACGAACTGGCCCTGCATGACGAGCTCGGCGCCACGAGCCGCGCCCCGCGGTGGGCGATCGCCTATAAGTACCCACCCGAGCAGGTCAACACGAAGCTGCTCGACATCGTGGTGTCGGTGGGGCGAACGGGGCGCGCCACCCCCTTCGCGGTGATGGCACCGGCCCGCGTCGCCGGCTCGGTCGTACGTCAGGCGACGCTGCACAACCAGGATGTCGTTCGGGCGAAGGGTGTGCTGATCGGCGACACCGTGGTTGTGCGCAAAGCGGGCGACGTCATCCCGGAGGTGCTCGGGCCGGTCGTGGAGTTGCGCGACGGCACGGAGCGAGAGTTCGTGATGCCTGCCGAATGTCCCGAGTGCGGTTGGCCCCTCGCGCCGGCCAAGGAGGGCGACATCGACCTGCGTTGTCCCAACACGCGAGCATGCCCCGCGCAGGTACGGGGCAGGGTCGAGCACATCGGCTCGCGCGGGGCCCTGGATATCGAGGCCTTGGGCGAGGTCACCGCCGCCGCGCTGACGCAGCCTCTGAATCCGGTCGTTCCGCCGCTCGAGACCGAAGCGGGACTGTTCGAGCTGACCCTCGACCAGCTGGTACCGATCGAGGTGGTGGTGCGGGATTCCGAAACCGGCGCACCCCGCGTCGACGAGAAGACCGGCGAGCGGGTCCTGCGCGCACCGTTCCGTCGCAACCCGACCGCCGCGGAGAAGAAGCAGGGCCTGACGGCTCCTCAGCCCTCGGCTCAGGCGATCACCCTGATCGACGAACTCGAGAAGGCAAAGACCAAGGAGCTGTGGCGCTTCCTCGTCGCGCTGAACATCCGTCACGTCGGCCCGGTCGCCGCCCGTGCGCTGGCGCAGTGGTTCGGCTCGGTCGAGGCCATCCGGGCGGCATCGCGGGAAGAACTCGCCGCGGTGGAGGGCGTCGGCGACATCATCGCGGGTGCGCTCATCGACTGGTTCGAGGTCGATTGGCACCGAGAAATCCTCGAGCGGTGGCAGGCTGCGGGGGCACAGCTGACCGCAACCGGCCACGC
>DMUE01000086.1 GCA_003476465.1 Microbacterium sp.
CCAAGCGGCCAGCGTGAAGCGGCGCTCTCCGTGGGCATGCGCGAGTTTCAGTCGAAGATGCGCGTGGAATTCCCGCAAGCATTCCGGCAGATGCTGCCGATCATCGTCGCGCAGCTCGTCGTGCTGCTGAAGGACACCTCGCTCGGCTACATCGTGGGCTACAACGAGCTGATCAGGACAACCATGAACCAGTTGGCGAGCTTCTACGGCAACCGCTACCTGTTCTCGCTTTTCGCGGTCACGCTTGCCATCTACCTGGCGATCAACTTGTCGCTGTCGTGGTTCGCGCGGTGGCTGTCACGCCGCACAGCCAGTGGAGGCACACGCGACGGTGGCAAGAAGGGTGGCGGTAAGCCGAGGGATCCCGATCAGGCGATTCTGATGGCTGAGGCGTCGGCGAACGCCCGAACCGCGAGGGGCGTCTGATTCGGCACAGCCGGAGCATCCGGCCCCGGTAGACTCGCCTCTCGTGTCTGACACTCCTGAGATCACGCCCGAGGCGGTCGAATCCGCGACGTCTGCGGCGCTCGCGGCCGTCGTCGCCGCTGCGAACACCGCAGAACTCAAGGCCGCGCGTGCGGCGCACGCGGGGGAGGGTTCGCCCCTTGCCCAGCTGAACGCCCGCATGCGCGATGTGCCGAAGGAGCGGAAGGCCGAGTTCGGCAAGCTCGTGGGCCAGGCCCGTGGCCGAGTCGCCCAGGCCCTCGCCGCTCGTGAGGAAGAGCTCGTCGAAGCGGAGACGTCCGCACGGCTCGAGGCGGAGCGGATCGACGTCACCGCGGTGGCGTCCCGCACGCGCGTGGGCGCGAGGCATCCGCTCACCCTTCTGCAAGACCAGGTCAGCGACATCTTCGTCGGCATGGGGTGGGAGATCGCCGAGGGCCCCGAGCTCGAGCACGAGTGGTTCAACTTCGACGCTCTCAACTTCGACGTCGACCACCCGGCCCGCCAGATGCAGGACACGTTCTTCGTCGACCCTGTCGACCGTCACCTCGTGCTGCGTACNNCCGAGGCCAAGACACGCTTCCGCGCCAACTACTTCCCGTTCACCGAGCCGTCCGCCGAGCTCGACCTCTGGCATCCGACCTTCACCGGCGGAGCGCGCTGGATCGAATGGGGCGGCTGCGGCATGGTCAACCCCAACGTGCTGCGTGCCGCGGGCATCGACCCCGAGGTGTACTCCGGCTTCGCGTTCGGGATGGGCATCGAGCGGACGCTGATGTTCCGCAGCGACGTGCACGACATGCGCGACATGGCCGAGGGCGATGTCCGCTTCAGTGAGCAGTTCGGAATGGTGGTCTGATGCGCGTTCCGCTGTCGTGGTTGCGGGAATACGTCGATGTGCCCGCCGGAGCCGTGCCCGAGGACGTCCTCGCCGCGCTCGTGAGCGTCGGATTCGAAGAAGAGGACGTGCACCGGTTCGAGGTGACCGGCCCCGTCGTCGTCGGCGAGGTGCTCTCGTTCGAGGCCGAGCCGCAGTCGAACGGCAAGACGATCCGCTGGTGCCAGGTCCAGGTCGCCCCCGAGGGTGAGACTGCCGCGGACGGCGGCCCGGCCGTGCGCGGAATCGTCTGCGGCGCCGGCAACTTCTTCGTCGGCGACAAGGTCGTCGTGACCCTGCCGGGCGCCGTGCTGCCCGGGCCCTTCCCGATCGCCGCGCGTACGACCTACGGTCATGTCTCCGACGGCATGATCGCCTCCGCGAAGGAGCTCGGACTCGGTGAGGAGCACGCGGGCATCCTGCGCCTCGCCGAACTCGGCATCGACGCGACCGTCGGCACAGACGGGATCGCGCTGCTCGGGCTGGACGACGTGGCGGTCGAGATCAACGTCACGCCCGACCGCGGCTACGCGCTGTCGATCCGCGGTGTGGCGCGCGAGTATTCACACGCGACCGGTGCGGCGTTCCGCGACCCCGGCCTGCGCGCCGCTGACGAGGTCGTGCCGGGCACGGGTTTCCCCGTCGCGGTGTCCGACGAAGCCCCGATTCGCGACCGCGTCGGCGTCTCGGAGTTCGTGGTGCGCGTCGTACGCGGAGTGGATGCCACGGCCCCGACTCCGCCGTGGATGATCGCCCGCCTGACCCTTGCGGGCGTCCGATCCCTCGGCATCCTGATCGATATAACCAACTACGTCATGCTCGAGCTCGGCGACCCGATCCACGGCTACGACCTCGATGCGCTCTCGGGCGGCATCACGGTGCGACGCGCGCACGCGGGCGAGCACCTGACCACGCTCGACGGCAAGGATCGCGTCCTCGACGTCGAAGACCTGCTGATCACGGATGACTCGGGGCCCATCGGCCTCGCGGGCGTCATGGGCGGCGGCCCGACCGAGATGAGCGATGCGACCCGCAATGTGCTGGTCGAGGCCGCGATCTTCGACACCGTCTCGATCGCGCGCACGGCACGTCGGCACAAACTGCCCTCCGAGGCATCTCGTCGTTTCGAACGCGGCGTCGACCCGCTGATTCCGTTCGTCGCGGCCCAGCGCGTGGTCGACCTGATGGTCGAGTTCGCCGGCGGTACGGCCGACGCGCTCGGCGGGGCACTGTTCACGGCGTACGAGCGCGCGACGATCGTGCTTCCCTCCGACTTCGTCGCGGGGATCATCGGCGTGGACTATGAGCCCGCGCGGGTGCGTGACGCGCTCGAGCTGATCGGATGCGTGGTCACCGAGTCCAGGTCTGGTGAAGGTGCAGACGGCTGGGACGTGACGCCACCGTCGTGGCGCCCCGACCTGACCGACAAGTGGACGCTCGCCGAGGAAGTCGCTCGCATCGACGGGTACGACCAGATCCCTTCTGTACTGCCCACCCCGCCGTCGGGGCGCGGGTTGACCGCGGCGCAGCAGGGCCGCCGTCGTGTCGCGAACGCGCTGGCCGCCGCGGGCTTCGTCGAAACGCCGTCCTTCCCCTTCACCACTGAGGCTCTGAACGACCTGCACGGGTCGGCGTCGGGCGAGCACCTGCCAAGCAGCAAGCTCGCGAACCCGCTGGACGGCCAGTCGCCGTTCTTGCGGCGTTCGCTCGTTCCCGCGCTGTTGCAGGCGGCGCACCGTAATCTGTCGCGCGGCTTGACCGACTTGGGCATCTTCGAGATGGGCAGCGTGTTCGTGCCCGAGCCCGGGGTCGAGTACGGCACGTCGTTCGTTCCGCCGCTGGCCGAGCGCCCAAGCGATGAGATCCTCGC
>DMUE01000225.1:0-4961 GCA_003476465.1 Microbacterium sp.
ATCAGCTGAACCAGACATCGCGTGCTCAGCCTGCGTCGAGGTCCGGTCCCCGGTCGACCACGTGCATCGAGCGCGCCAGATCGGTGATGCTGCTCGCGAGTGAGGGGTACACCGCAAAAGCGCGCGAGAGCTGATCCACGCTCAGGCGCCGATCCACCGCGACGGCGATCGGATAGATGAGCTCGGATGCGTTGGGCCCGACGATCACGCCGCCCAGAACTGTGCCCGACCCGCGCCGGGCCATCAGCTTGACGAACCCGTCGGTTATGCCCATCATTTTCGCGCGCGGGTTGGCCGCCAGCGGCAGCTTGTGCACGACGCCCTCGATCTTGCCGTCCTCGATGTCCTGCTCGGACCATCCGACCGTCGCGATCTCGGGAGCTGTGAAGATGTTGGCGGCGATTTGGCGGCGCTGCATCGGGATAGCCATGTCGCCCAGCGCATGGAAAACAGCGGTACGACCCTGCATGGAGGCGACGGAGGCGAGCGGCACGAAAGTTGTGCAGTCGCCCGCCGCATAGATGTTGGGAGTGGAGGTGCGCGACACCCGATTGACGCGGATGTTGCCGGAGGATGTCATCTGCACGCCGGCGTCTTCGAGGCCGAGGCCCGCCGTGTTGGGGACCGATCCGACCGCCATGAGGCAATGGCTTCCCTCGATCCGACGTCCGTCGCTGAGCGTGACCACCACGCCGCCGCCGTCCCGGACGACCGACTCGGCTCGTGCCTTGGACAACAGGGTCATGCCGCCGCGGCGGAAGACCTTCTCGAGCACGGCGGCAGCATCCGCGTCCTCCCCGGGGAGGACCTGATCCCGACTGGAGACGAGGGTGACACGCGCCCCGAGATTCATGTACGCCGACGCGAACTCCGCACCCGTCACACCCGAACCCACCACGATCAGGTGCTCGGGCAGGGTCGGCATGTCGTACAGCTGCGTCCAGGTCAGGATGCGCTCGCCGTCGGGCTTGGCGCTCGGCAGCTCCCGCGGCGACGCGCCGACGGAGATGACGAGGGTATCGGCCTCGATGCGGTCGAAGTCCGTGCCGCCGGGTCCCGTCGAGACAACCGCGGCTCCCGGCCCCTCCAGTCGACCATGACCGGAGATGATGCGGACCCCCGCATCGAGCAGGGTTTGGCGCATGTCCTCGGACTGCTGGCGCGCGAGAGACAGCAACCGCTTGTTGACAGCGACGAGGTTGATCGCGACCTCGGGGCGGGTCGGTTTGCCGTCCGCGCGGCGCGCGAAGAACTGCACGCCGAGATCGGATGCCTCCGCAATGGCCTTGGCGGCGTCCGCCGTGGCGATCAGCGTCTTCGAGGGCACGACATCGGTTATCACCGCCGAGCCGCCCACCCCCGCACGCTCGATCAGCGTCACCTCGGCGCCCAGCTGTGCCCCGGAGAGCGCGGCTTCGTAGCCCCCCGGTCCGCCGCCGATTATTGCGATTCTCTGCGTGCGTTCGAACTCACCCGGCATGCACCCCATTGTGTCATCTACGAGTGATCCCGCTGCGAAGGGCCCGAGCCATCCGTTCCCGCCTCCCGGTGACGCCCCGCGCCGCGCCGCGTCACCGGTGGCCGCGGGCCCCGGCTGGTTCCTAGAGTGGGGGGATGTCACCCCACACACCCCACCCCCTCGACGACCCCGCGGCGGACCCGTTCGCGATCGCGTCCGAGGCGGCCGCCGACATCGCTCGGCGCACCGGCGTCGAACGCCACGACATCGCCCTGACCCTCGGCTCTGGATGGGGCCGGGCGGCAGAGCTCATCGGCGAGACCCTGGCCGCGTTCCCCGCCGCCGAGGTCACGGGCTTCAGCAGGCCGGCGCTCGAAGGGCATGTCGGCACGCTCCGCAGTGTCCGCACGCCGCAGGGACGGCACGTCCTCGTCATCGGTGCGCGCACCCACTACTACGAGGGTCACGGTGTGCGGCGGGTCGTGCACAGCGTCCGCACCGCGGCCGCCGCGGGAGCCCGGATCATGGTGCTGACGAACGGCGCCGGAGGCATCCGCGAGACCTGGGCGCCGGGACAGCCGGTCCTCCTCAGCGATCACATCAACCTCACCGCGGACTCCCCGCTCGAGGGCGCGACATTCATCGACCTGACCGACCTCTACTCGCGTCGACTGCGCGACATCGCCCGCACCGTCGACCCCACCCTCGATGAGGGGGTCTACTGCCAGTTCCGCGGCCCGCACTACGAAACCCCGGCCGAGGTTCAGATGGCGAAGACGATCGGCGGCGACATCGTCGGCATGTCGACCGCCCTGGAGGCGATCGCCGCACGTCAGGCCGGCATGGAGGTGCTCGGCTTCTCGCTGATCACGAACCTGGCGGCCGGAATCCAGAAGGCCCCGCTCAGTCACGAAGAGGTCATCGCCGCGGGCCGCAATGCCGAGCCGGTGATCTCGTCCCTGCTCGCGCGCGTGATCGGCGCCCTGTGACCGGCCCGAAGACCGGGCCGGACGCTGCGGAACCGGATGCGGCGGCTTCTGCGGAGGCCACGCTCGACGCCGCGCGCGCCTGGCTGCGTGAAGATCCCGACCCGGAGACCCGCGCCGAGCTCGCGGATCTGATCGAACGCTCGGAGGGCGGCGAGGTCGAGGCATCCGCTGCCCTGCACGATCGCTTCGACACCCGCCTCGTCTTCGGCACGGCGGGCCTGCGCGGCGAACTGGGTGCCGGCAGCAACCGGATGAACCGGGTTCTGGTCGCGCAGAGCGCGGCAGGGCTCGCCGCCTTCGTGCGCGATCGGGTCGGCGCGTCGATCGGTTCGATCGTCGTCGGTTACGACGGGCGCAAGAACTCCGCGGTGTTCGCCCGGGATTCTGCGGAGATCTTCGCCGGTGCGGGTCTGCGCGCGATCCTGCTCCCCCGCGCGATGCCCACGCCGGTGCTCGCGTTCGCGGTGCGACACCTCGGGGTCGATGCCGGCGTCATGGTCACGGCGAGCCACAACCCCCCGCGCGACAACGGATACAAGGTCTACCTCGGTGGCGAGGACGACGGCGCGCAGATCGTGTCGCCCGCCGACTCCGCAATCGCCGCGCGGATCGACGAGGTGGCGCGCACCGTTCCGGTCTCTCGAATTGCGCGCTCGCTCGGCTACGAGATCGCCGGGAACGACGTGCTCGAGGCGTATGTGGCCCAGACCGCCGCCGTCGCCCCCGCACCCTCCGGATCCGAGGGCATGCGCTGGGTCTACACGGCGATGCACGGCGTCGGACGCGAAACACTGGAGCGGGTCCTGGATGCGGCGGGCTATCCGCGGCCGACGCTCGTGGAGGAACAGTCGGATCCCGACCCCGGCTTTCCGACCGTCGCCTTCCCCAATCCGGAGGAACCGGGGGCGATGGATCTCGCGATGGCGACCGCCACGGCAACCGGCGCCGAACTGATCCTCGCGAACGACCCGGACGCGGACCGCCTGGCCGTCGGTATCCCGGACGGCGCCGGGGGCTGGCGCCGACTGAGCGGCAACGACATCGGGCTCCTGCTCGGGTGGCGAGCGGCACGGGCGGCGCGCGGCGCCGGCGCGCCCGCGGGGGCATCACTGGCGAGCTCGCTCGTGTCGTCACCGGGCCTCGCCGCGATCGCGGGGCACTACGGCCTCGACTTCCACGAGACGCTGACCGGGTTCAAGTGGATCTCGCGCGCTCCGGGCCTGGTCTACGGTTTCGAAGAGGCGCTCGGCTATCTCGTCGACCCGCACATCGTGCGCGACAAAGACGGGCTGTCGGCGGCGGTCGCGCTGCTCGAACTGGCCGCTCAGGCGCGCGCTTCGGGGTCGTCGCTCGGGGGGATGCTGGGCGAGATGGCCGCGCAATTCGGGCACTTCGCGAGCGCACAGGTGTCGATGCGCTTTGACGACCTCGCCGTCATCTCGCACATCATGGAGAAGCTGCGGGCACAGCATCCGGTCGAGATCGGAGGCATCCGCGTCTCCCGTGTGGACGATCTCCTCGAGGGGTCGGCGGCGCTCCCGCCGGGCGACGTGGTGCGGTTGTGGCTCGACGACGGGTCGCGTCTGATCGTGCGTCCAAGTGGCACCGAACCGAAACTCAAGGTCTACATCGACGTGCGGGGCGAGTCGGCTCAGGACGCGGCGTCACGCACGGCTGCGCTGGAGGCCGCCTCGCGGCATTTCCTCTCCGAGCTGCGGGAGGCCTGACGCCCCGCCCGCGTCGGACCGACACGGGCCGGTCTGCCCGGGCTGATCGCTCCACCCGCACCGACCCCGACGGACGAGGTCCATCGGCAACAGAAAGGCATCACCATGGCACGCGAGGACCTCACCCCCGGCCCGGTCCGCATCCACTCCGGCTCGGCCGNNGGCCGAGGCCATGCTCGAGACGGCGGCGTCGATCAGGACGGCGAACCCGTGACCTTCGTGATCGCCCGCGCCGGCACCGGCGACGAACATCTCGAGATCGTCTCGCAGATCGCCCTGATCTTCTCCGACGAGGACGAGGTAGCCGGGCTGACGGCCGTCTCGACCGACGAACCGCTGCACACGAGCCTGAGTGCGGTGAACGAGTCGTGAAGGCCGTCCACTTCGGCGCGGGCAGCATCGGGCGCGGTTTCGTCGGTCTGCTCCTGCACGAGGCCGGGCACGAGCTGGTGTTCTCGGACGTCTCGGCAGAGCTCGTGGACGCCCTCAACGCCGTCTCGTCGTATACGGTTCACGAAGTCGGCCCGGGCGGAAGCGACAAGGTCGTGACGCGGTTCCGTGCCATCAACAGTGCCGAGCATCCGGAGGAGGTGATCGATGAGATCTCCGTCGCGAACGTCGTGACAACGGCGGTCGGGCCCCCCGTGCTGAAGTTCCTCGCGCCCCTGATCCTCTCAGGACTCGCGCTCCGCGACCCGGCAGCGCCGCCACTGCAGATCATGGCCTGCGAGAACGCGATCAACGCCACCGACGTCTTGCGTGACCACATCCGGGAGCGGGCCGGTG
>DMUE01000225.1:5017-5162 GCA_003476465.1 Microbacterium sp.
CTCGGCGACGGCCTATTTCGGCGCGCTCGCGGGGGTGCAGCGCATCTCGGATGCACTCGCCGTACCCGAAATCGAGGCGCGCGTCAGAGCAGCCCTCGGCGAGACATCCGCGCTTCTGGTCGCGAAGCACGAGCTCGACCCGCAC
>DMUE01000225.1:5230-11390 GCA_003476465.1 Microbacterium sp.
TTTCGACGATGGCGAAGACCCCCAGTCCGTGGAGATGCAGAGGATGCTGCGTGAGGACGATGCGGAGACGTTCACGGCCGTCGTGACCGGGCTCGATCCAGACCACCCGTTGTTCCCGAGGGTGGCGCAGAGCGTCGCACGGCGTCAGCGCGAACTCGCCTGAGGCCGACCCTCCGGCGGTTCACGCTCACGGGCCCGAACTGCACACGGCAGCCGACAACGGATACGACCAGCGCTGCAAGATCCTCTTCCCCGCCCCGGGCGGGCGGGGACGGAGGCGTCAGGACCCGAAGCCCTCGGCGATCAGCTCGATGAGCTCCTCGCGCTCCTCGATGCTCAGGAACGCCCCCGCGGCGGCGTTTAGCTGGAATGCCTGAAGATCGTCGAGATCGTAGTCGAACGCGCGCACGAGCAGTGCGAGTTCGCGCGTCAGCGACGTGCGGCTCATCGTCCGGTTGTCGGCGTTCACCGTGACCGAGAAACCCAGCTGGTAGAGCAGGTCGAACGGATGGTCCGCCAGCTCCGTGCCCCACGCCTGGATCGCGCCCGTCTGCAGGTTCGACGACGGCGACAGCTCGAGCGGGATCTCGCGGTCTCGCACCCAGCGGGCAACGGCACCGAAGGTCACCAGCACCTCATCGCCCGAGCGCGACACGACATCCAGGTCGGATGCGAGGCGCACACCGTGTCCGATGCGCAGCGCCCGACCGTCGATGAGCGCGGAGCGGATCGAGTCCACCCCCGCCGCCTCCCCCGCATGCACGGTGACCGGGAAGAACTCCGACGCGAGGTAGTCGAACGCGGGACGCAGCCGCGAGGGCGGATAGCCGTTCTCCGGCCCGGCGATGTCGAAACCGACCGCACCGTTCTCGCGGTGTCGGACGGCGAGCTGGGCGATTTCGAGCGAGCGGTCGGTGTGACGCATAGCGGTGATCAGCTGACCGACGCGGATGCTCCGTCCCGCGCGTTCGGCGGCGTCCTCCCCCTGGTCGATACCGGCCTCGACGGCCTCCACTGCTTCGTCCGGAGTCAGTCCCCCGGCCAGGTGCTGCTCGGGGGCCCACCGCACCTCGCCGTAGATCACCCCGTCAGCCGCGAGGTCCTCGACGAATTCCCGTGCGACCCGTGTCAGCGCCTCGCGGGTCTGCATGACCCCGACCGTGACCTCGAACCTCGACAGGTACTCCTCGAGTGAGCCGGAGTCCGCGCGCTCGGCGAACCACCCGCCCAGCGCATCGGCACCAGCCGCGGGCAGCTCGATCCCCGCGGAGGCCGCCAGTTCGACGATCGTCTCGAGGCGAACGCCGCCGTCGAGGTGGTCGTGCAGGCTCACCTTGGGAAGTGAGCGTAGGGACCTTCCCTGCAGCATCAGGTCGCCGTTCGCGTCGATCGTCATCGGGTCGCCTTCCTCTCGAGTGGATCGCGCGTCACGCGGTGATTCGTTCGCGGACGAGCGGCGTACGTACCGCAACGGTCCCGGCCTCGGCGATGATCCAGGAGCCCTCGAGCGCCGACAGAGCGCGGTCGAATCGGGCGGCGTCGGCGGCGAGCAGCGTGAACACGGGCTGCCCCGCTGTGACGCTCTCGCCCGGCTTCACGTGCAGGTCGATCCCCGCGGCGTGGATCACCGGGTCGTCGGCCCGGGCACGGCCGGCCCCCAGGCGCCAGGCCGCGATGCCGAAGGGCAGCGCGTCCATTCGCGAGACGATGCCGGATCGCTCGGCGAGGACCGTGTGCGTTTCGCGAGCGACGGGCAGCGGGGCATCCGGATCGCCGTCCTGCGCGCGGATCATCGCCCGCCAGGCATCCATCGCCCGGCCATCGCCGAGCGCCGCCTCGACGTCGGCATCTGGTCGCCCCGCGAGGGAGAGCATCTCCCGCGCGAGCGCGATCGTCAGTTCGACGACATCTGCCGGGCCGCCCCCCGCGAGCACTTCCACGGACTCCCGGACCTCGTTGGCATTGCCGATCGCGAGACCGAGCGGGGTGTTCATGTCGGTCAGCAGCGCCGTCGTCGCCACGCCCGAGTCCGTCCCCAGCGCCACCATCGTGCGGGCGAGNNGCCAGACCCGATCCTGCCGCGCAGATGACCGCGCCGACGTCGCGGAGCTGCGCGAACATCTCGTCGTTCGAGAGTGCTGCGCGCCAACCCGGGATGGACTCGAGCTTGTCGAGCGTTCCGCCGGTGTGTCCGAGGCCGCGTCCCGAGAGCTGCGGCACGGCGACTCCGAAGGATGCGACCAGCGGCGCCAGGGGAAGGGTTATCTTGTCGCCCACGCCTCCGGTCGAGTGCTTGTCGACGGTGGTCTTGCCGAGCGTGGCGAAGCTCATCCGCTCGCCCGAGGCGATCATCGCGTCGGTCAGAACGCGGATCTCGTCGCGGTCCATGCCGTTGAGCAGCACGGCCATCGCGAACGAGGACATCTGCGCGTCCGAGACGTATCCGCGCGTGTAGGCATCGACCATCCAGCGCAGCGCCGGCTCGGCAACCGCTTCACCGTCGCGTTTGGCGCGGATGACGTCGACCGCATCGTGCGTCTCNNAGCAGCTGACGGCACCGCCCGCACGGCATGATCGTCTCGCCGGCGTTGTTGACGCAGACGAAGGCGACGAGCTGACCGCCTCCCGACATGTGCAGGTCGCCGACCAGAGCGCACTCGGCGCAGAGCCCCACGCCGTAGGACGCGTTCTCGACGTTGCACCCCGACACGATGCGACCGTCGCTGACGAGCGCTGCGGCGCCCACGCGGTACCGCGAGTACGGAGCGTAGGCACGCCGCATCGCATCCGTCGCCACCTGGCGCAGCTCGTCCCAATCGATATCGGTCACGTCACCCTTTCATATATGGTTTTCCGGCTGCCGCCGGACCCCGGATCCGCCCCGCGAAGCCGGCCACGGCGAGGATCGTCACGACGTACGGGAGCATGAGCATGAACTCGCTCGGCACGGGCGAGCCGATGACCCCGAGCGTGTTCTGCAGGTTCGAGGCGAAGCCGAACAGCAGAGCCGCGAGGGTCGCCTTGATCGGATCCCACTGACCGAAGATGACGGCCGCGAGGGCGATGAAGCCCGCGCCCGCCGTCATCTCCTTGTTGAAGGCGCCGACCGATCCCAGCGTGAAGAAGGCGCCACCCGCGCCGGCGATGGCACCGCCGAGGGAGACGTTCCAGAAGCGCGTGCGCGCGACGTTTATCCCGACGGTGTCGGCCGCCTGCGGGTGTTCGCCGACGGCGCGCAGCCGCAGACCCCACCGGGTGTGGAAGAGCCCGATGTACACGAGCGCGATCGCGACGTACATCAGGTAGACGATTATCGTCTGCCGGAAGAACATCGGGCCGATCAGCGGGATGTCGGCGAGCAGCGGGATGTCGATGCGGTCGAACCGGGGCGGCGAGTTCAGCAGGGCGGCGTTGGGAGCGAGCAGCTGCGAGAACAGAAAGCTGGTCACCCCGACCACGAGCACATTGAGGACGACGCCCACGATCACCTGATCGACGTAGTACACGATCGAGAAAGCGGCCAGCACGAACGACACCAGTACGCCCGCTGCCGCGGCGGCCGCNNCGTTCGCTGATGACGCCGCACAGTGCACCGAAGATCAGCGGTACAGACAGGCTCAGCGCCCCGGCCAGCAGGCCGGCGAGCGGAATGACGTGGATGGATGCGCCGGCTGCGGCCCAGGTGAGGAACCCGGTCAGGAACACGAAGGCGAACACGATCGAGAACACCAGCGGCACGCGACGACGGCGCTGGACGAGCATCGCAGCCGCACCGGAGATGAGAACCATCAGGATGATGCACACGGTCGTGGTGATGGTGGAGCCGAGGGTGACCTCGGGCAGTTGCACGGCATCACCCGGTGCGGAGATGCGGAAGACCGCCTCTGCGTCATTCGGGGCGAGGAGGAAGAGCAGCGTCGCCAGGATCGTGATGGTCACGAACGCGATGGGCGCCTTCCAACTGACGACGACGGTGCGCTCAGGGTGGACCGGCACGTGGGCGTCGTCCGTGTGGGGAGCGAGCGTGGTCATTCGGCCAGTCCCTTCGTGCCGACGCGGGGACGGCGCTTCGGCGAGCTCCCCGGGGCGGGGAGGCGGAAGATCGCCCGGACCAGCGGCGGTGCGGCGATGAAGAGCACGATGAGGGACTGCACGACGAGCACGATGTCGATCGGCACGCCCTCCGCCGCCTGCATCGCGAATCCGCCCGCCTTGAAGGCGCCGAACAGCACCCCGGCGGCGAGGACTCCCCAGGGAGTGGACCGGCCGAGGAGGGCGACGGTGATGGCGTCGAAACCGATGCCCGCGTCGATCCCGCTCGAGAAGCCGGTCGTCACGGTGCCGAGCACCTGGCTCGTCCCCGCGAGACCGACGAGCGCCCCCGAGATCAGCATCGCGTACACGTACATCGCCTTGACGTTGATGCCCGCGACATTGGCGGCGTTGGGGTTCTCCCCGACTGCCCGGAACTGGAATCCGAGCGCCGAGCGGTTGAGGATCCACCAGACCAGCACGACGGAGGCGATCGAGAGTACGAAACCGAAGTGCAGGTTGTACTGCGGCCCGAGCAGTTCGGGGAAGACGGCGGTGTCGCGCATGCCCGGTGTGGTGGGGTTGTTCGTGCCCGGCGCCTGCAGCAGGCCGGGCGTGCGGAGCATCCACGTGATGAGGTACAGCGCGACGTAGTTGAGCATGATCGTGACGATCACCTCGTGCGCACCCGTACGCGCTTTCAGGAGACCCGCGATCCCGGCCCAGACGGCGCCCGCCGCAAGACCCGCGATCAGGGCGACGACCATATGGATCCCGACGGGCAGATCGATCGCGAAGCCGACGTACCCCGCCGCCGCCGCGGCCATGAGCATCTGTCCGCGACCACCGATGTTGAACATGCCGGTGCGGAAGGCGAGCGCGACACCGAGGCCCGCGGCGATCAGCGGAGTCGCGAACGTCAGCGTCTCGGTGAGGGGACGGATGCCGGTGGCGAAGTCCGGGCGACGGAAGTTGTAGACCGCACCCTGGAAGAAGGCGGAATAGGCGCCTGCGACGGACTCCCAGATCGCGCCCAGCAGGTCCGTGGGGCGGGCGAAGAAGTAGCCCGCGGCGGCCTGCACGTTCTCGTCCGTGAAGGCGATCATGATCGCACCGACCAGGAGCGCCATCACGACGGCGAGGACGGAGATGATCGCGTTGCCGGTCGCGATCTCCCGCAGGGCCCGGTGCCAGCGGCCCGGCTCCGGAGCGGATGTCCGGGGGGCGGGTGCGGTCGTGGTCTCGCTCACGCGGCGGCCCCCTCGAGATCCGGCGCCTCGCCGGCCATCATCAGTCCGAGGACGTCCCGCGCGGTGTCACCGGGCACGATCCCGACGATGCGGCCGCGGTACATCACCATGATGCGGTCGGCGAGCGCCGTCACCTCGTCGAGCTCGGTGGACACGACGACCACGGGCACACCCGCATCCCGCGTCGCGACGATGCGCTTGTGGATGAACTCGATCGATCCGACGTCGACGCCGCGGGTGGGCTGCGCGGCGACGAGCAGGCGCAGTTCGCGGCTCAGCTCGCGCGCGAGCACCACCTTCTGCTGGTTTCCCCCCGACAGACGCCCGACTTTCGTCTCGATGGACGGTGTCCGCACGTCGAACTCGGTCACCTTGTCGGTGGCGAACTGCTCGAGCCGGGCGCGCTGGAGGTTGCCCGCGCGAACGAAAGGTGCGCCGTGCGCACGGTCGAGCATGAGATTCTCGGCGACGGTGAACTCCCCCACCAGGCCGTCCTCTGTGCGGTCCTCCGGGACGAATCCGACTCCGGCATCCAGGATGTCGCGGACCGATCGACCCATGAGCTCCTGCCCGTCGAGCACGATGGACCCCCGCACGCGCGGCTGGAGCCCCAGCAGCGCCTCCGACAGCTCTGTCTGCCCGTTGCCCTGCACCCCGGCGATCGCCAGGACCTCGCCCGCCCGAACCTCGAAGCTGACGTGGTTGACCACGACCTGACCGAGGGGATCGATGACCGCGAGTTGGTCGACCACGAGCGCGGGCGCCCCGAGCTTCGGAGGCTCCTTCTCCACCGTGAGTTCGACCGCGCGTCCGACCATGAGCGAGGCGAGGTCGGCGTTGGAGGCGGTCGGCGGCGCCTCGCCGACGACCTTTCCGAG
>DMUE01000168.1:0-3873 GCA_003476465.1 Microbacterium sp.
GTCCGCGAGCGACTACGTCGATCTCGTGCTGGTGAACATCGGTTCCGAAACCGAGTCCACCACGGTGCGGACGACCCTCGCCCAGCTGCAGCTCGCCGCGAATTCGTATGTCGCGCCAGCCAAGCGGAAAGCCACCCGCGAGCGCGTCGGCAATGGACTGTGGGCGCTGGCTGAACAGGCCGAGCCGGCCAGCGACAACCAGCTGCAGTTCGTGACCGCCTTCGCCACAGCCGCCTCGACGGCGACGCAGTGGGAGCAGGTGCGCTGGCTCCGCGACGGGGAGACCGTGCTGGAGGGTCTCGAGATCGATACCGACCTGTCGTGGCAGCTGCTGGTCTCGCTCGCAGCCGGAGGATTCGCGACGGCAGCGAACATCGAGGACGCGCTCGCGCAGGACAACACATCCAAGGGCGGCGAACTCGCGGCGCAGGCGAAGGCCGCTCTCCCGGACGTCGAGGCGAAGCTCGCGGCCTGGGCCTTTCTCATCGAGCGGGCCGACCAGCCGAACACCATCGTGCGGTCGACGGCGCTCGGATTCACGCATCCGGCCTCCGTCGAATTGCTCGGCGAGTTCGTCGATCCCTACTTCGACATGCTGCTGCCGATCTGGAAGGAGCGCAGCTACCAGATCGCCCAGTACCTCATCACGGGGCTGTACCCGGCGCCGCTCGCGAACGCCGAGCTGCGCGATGCGACTCGGGGATGGCTGGATGACAACCCGGCTGCCCCGGCCGCACTGCGACGCCTGGTGAACGAGAACCTCGCCGGCGTCGAGCGAGCCATCGCCGTGCAGGAGCGCGACGCCGCCTGAGACGGGGCGGCCCCCTGACGCTGACGCTGACGGATGAGATCACGACCAGCTGTTGTTGAGAGGGTGCCGGCGCTCCAGACCCGCTTCCGCCGGGTTCTCGGCAGACGAGGGCTCCGGACCGGGGTGCAGACCGGATCCTCGTACATCGCCTCGGCGCCCTATCACGCGGCGTGGTTAGGATCGGACTGATGTTCACCTCAGTCGATGACACCCCCCTCGGCCCGTGGGCGCAGGTCGGGGCAGATCTCCTGAGATTCCTCACCGCAGCAGGCTGGCGTCTTCTCGGTGTCGTCGCCATCATCCTCGGTTCGCTCCTGCTGAGCTGGTTGCTGCGCCTCGTGATCCGGCGTGTGGTCAATCGAATCGTCAGCGGAGCGAAGAACAAGGTCAACGTGGATGACACGCAGGCGCTCGAGCGCTCGCCGCTCGCCGCCGTTCGCCTGGTGCAGCGCACGCGCACTCTGGGCTCGATTCTTCAGAACATCGTGAACGTCGCGATCGGGATCGTCGCGATCGTTCTGATCATCAACCTCCTCGCGCCCGGCGTTCTGGGCTCGATCGCGCTGCTCACCGCAGCGATCGGCGCCGGCCTGGGCTTTGGCGCACAGAACATCGTCAAGGACGTTCTGAACGGCATCTTCCTCGTCGCCGAAGACCAGATCGGCATCGGCGACGTCGTCGACCTCGGTCTCGCGACGGGCATCGTCGAGTACGTCAGTGTCCGGATCACCCACGTGCGTGATGTGAACGGCACCCTCTGGTACGTCCGCAATGGCGAGATCACGCGCATCGGCAACATGTCCCAGGGCTGGTCGCGGGTGATCATCGACCTCGCGGTGCCGGTCGACGCCGATATCGACGAGGTCGAGGCGGCGATGCTGGAGGCGGCCAAAGATCTCGCGAAGGAGCCCAAGTGGCGTACGCGCATAATCGAGAAGCCCGAGGTGTGGGGCTTGGAATCCGTGTCGGGCGATGCCCTCGTCATCCGGCTCGTGATGAAGACCCGCGCCAATGCCAAGGACGACGTCGCGCGCGAGTTGCGCGTCCGACTCAAGCGCGCGATCGACGCGATGGGGCTGACCCTCCCCCACCTCAACTCGATCGTGCTCACCGGGCTCGAAGGCGCGCAACGCATCCGCGGGGCCAACCCGCCGAAGACGCGGCCCACGCCGATCGCACCCGAAAACGTGCCGGTGCCCGAACGCCCGGTGCGCAAGCGCGAGCGCACGCGCAAGCCCACGCAACCGCCACCGGATGCGCCCGACAGCCCGACGGATGACAGATCGACCGACAGGCACGCTCCCCCGAACGAGACCACACCCCCGGCAGGCGGCACCACATGACCGATGACACAGATGACGCACCCCTGAGCTTCTACGACGAGGTCGGAGGTCACGCAACCTTCGTCCGCCTGGTCGACGGGTTCTACCGCGGTGTCGCCACCGACGATGTGCTGAAGCCCATGTACCCCGAGGAAGACCTCGGGCCCGCCGCCGAGCGGCTGACGATGTTCCTCGAGCAGTACTGGGGCGGACCGACCACCTACAGCGAACGACGCGGCCACCCGCGCCTGCGCGCCCGCCACAACCCTTTCCCTGTCAATCCCGATGCGAGAGACCGCTGGCTGCGCCACATGCGCGCTTCCCTCGACGAGCTCGACCTTCCGCCGCTGCACGAGGCGACGCTGTGGGACTATCTCGAGCGGGCCGCGATGGCCATGGTCAACACATTCGAGGCGTCGCCGATCGGTCCGCCCGATGGCGGTCGCACCGCTTTCACCCCGAGTGCGGCGGCACCCGACCACCCGCCCGTCCACAGGACATCCGAGCCCGAAACGGACACGCGGCGCCTGCAGTAGCACCGTCATCCGCCACCCGCTCGGCGAAGAAGACGCCATGGCGGCCCGAACGCACACCACCGGCTGCCCGTCGCGCCGGGGTCGCGCCGGGGGTCGCGCCGCCTGCAGGTCAGACGGTGAGAACGCTGCCGCGGATGAGCACGTGACCGCGCGAGAAACTCAATCGTGCCCATGCGCCGGATGAGTACAACCCGGCCCGTTCCGAACCTACGATGAAGCCCAGCGCCACAGCGGCGAAACCCGTGCCGAGCGGAAGGCCCGACCAGGCATGAACCGGTTCGCCCCACACCGCGGAGCGAACACGCTGGACCGCCTCCGCTCCCGCATCGGCGGGCACGATCTCAGACACCCGGGCCATGCCCTCGTGCGCCCGGGCCGCGACATCCGCACTGTCGATCGTCCTCACGGGCACCCACCCGGCTCGTGGCGCCGAAACGCCGGCCCAGATGGCCCGCAGCGCTATCGGCGGCAGCTCGGCGGAATGCGGGTCCGCGGCCGAGGCCGAGACGCTCGATGCAGCGACGACCAGGTCGCAGACGAGTTCGGGGTCGACCGGGAGAGCGCGCAGGGCGAGAATCGTCGGCGTCCGGTCGAGCAGGCCTCGCGGCACCAGAACAGGTGCCCACATCGCCAGAGTCCCCCCGGATGCCGCGATCCGCACCTCGGGGTCGCTGAGCCGAGCGGCGCGTGAGGTGAACGTGAGGAAGTCCTCGCGCGCCCCGGAGTCGGGGAATCTGAGGGTCTGCGGCATCCCCTCTACGCTACAACGTGGCGCCTGGGGGCCATCGGACGTCTTTTGCGACCCCTGACGCAATACCTGTCACGCTGCGAACAGCGATGCACGGTCGTTCTCAGNNGAGCCGCCTCAATCCCGCGTGAGCTTGCGGTAGGTCGAGCTCGAGCGATTGAGGGCCTCGGGCCCGAGCCGCTCGAGCTTGTTCTGTTCGTAGGCCTCGAAGTTGCCCTCGAACCAATACCACCGGTCGGGGTCGTCCTCTGTGCCTTCGTACGACAGGATGTGCGTTGCGATGCGGTCGAGAAACCACCGGTCGTGCGTGATGACCACGGCGCAGCCGGGGAACTCGAGCAACGCGTTCTCCAAGCTGCCGAGGGTCTCCACGTCCAGGTCGTTCGTCGGTTCGTCCAGGAGCAGAAGGTTTCCACCCTGCTTGAGAGTGAGCGCGAGGTTCAGTCGGTTGCGCTC
>DMUE01000168.1:3951-5953 GCA_003476465.1 Microbacterium sp.
GTTTTGAAGAGCGTGGTCTTTCCCACACCGTTCGGGCCGATGATACCGACGATGCCGTTGCGCGGCAGCGAGAAGCTCAGTCCGTCGATCAGATTGCGCCCGTCGAAGCCCTTCTGCAAGTTCTTGGCCTCGAGCACGATCTGTCCCAGACGCGGTCCGGGCGGAATCACGATCTCGTCGAAGTCCAACTTGCGCGTGCGGTCGGCCTCGGCGGCCATCTCCTCGTACCGGGCCAGTCGCGACTTCGACTTCGTCTGACGACCCTTGGCGTTGCTGCGCACCCACTCGAGCTCGCCGGCGAGTCGCTTGGCGAGCTTGGCGTCCTTCTTGCCCTGCACCTGCAGGCGCTCCTGCTTCTTCTCCAAGTAGGTCGAGTAGTTGCCCTCGTACGGGTACAGACGCCCGCGGTCGACCTCGCAGATCCATTCGGCGACGTGGTCGAGGAAGTACCGGTCGTGGGTGACGGCGAGGACCGCTCCGGGGTATTTGGCGAGGTGCTGCTCGAGCCACTGCACGCTCTCGGCGTCGAGGTGGTTGGTGGGCTCGTCGAGAAGGAGCAGGTCGGGCTTCTGCAGCAGGAGCTTGCAGAGCGCGACGCGGCGCTTCTCTCCCCCGGAGAGGTTCGAGACGATTGCCTCAGAGGGCGGGGTGCGGAGGGCGTCCATCGCCTGCTCGAGCTGGGAATCGAGGTCCCAGGCATCGGCGGCGTCGATCGCCTCCTGCAGGGTACCCATCTCAGCGAGGAGCGCGTCGAAGTCGGCGTCGGGGTCGGCCATCAGGGCCGAGATCTCGTTGAACCGGTCGAGGTGCGCCTTGATGGGTCCGACGCCCTGCTGCACGTTCTCGAGGACGGTCTTGTCTTCGTCGAGCTCGGGCTCTTGCATCAGGATGCCGACGCTGAAGCCGGCAGACAGCCGGGCTTCTCCGTTGGAGGGCTGGTCGAGCCCTGCCATGATCTTCAGGATCGTGGACTTGCCGGCNNTCGAGGATTACCTTGTCGCCGACCGCTTTGCGGGCGCGCACCATCTGGTAGATATATTCAGCCATGTCCGGTCCAGTCTACGGGCGGCGCACGTCATCGACCGCGACCGGACGTCTCGCTCACCAGTCGATCGGACGGGTGTCCCCGATCAGACAGGCGCCGCCTTGGAGAGCCGGGAGGATGACGGTCACCGGTTCCGGAAAAACAGCGCCCGCCTGCCCGATCAGGCACTCCTCGTTCCACGCTACGGAGAACTGGATGCTGTCGACGGCGTTGCCGATCGCGGTCTGATCTTTCGTCACCTGCATGCGGCTCTTGTCGAACCCCGCAGACACAAGCGCGTCGATGTACGCACGTCCCGCCATCCGCTCGCCACCGCCCCACACCTGCTGGGTGACGAGCGTGAAGTACGGCAGGTTATCGTCGGCCGAGCCCTCGGGCAGCAGCACCGGCGTCGGCGTCGGCGTCGCAGACGCCGACATCGATGGAGTGGGCGCGGTGGGGACCGGGGACTCGTCCGGTGCCGGCTGCTGTGTGCAGGCCGCGAGGAACACGGCGGCGAGAGCCAGAGAGACCGCTCCGCCCACAGTGGTCCTGAATGATCGAGGGGGCTGCACGCCACGAGTCTATTCGCGTCATCACGCGGGGAGTCTATTCGCGTCGCATCACGCGGGCGCGTCTTGGGTGCCCGCCCGGGATCAGCGCCGCGGGTCAGAACGGCACCGGCTCGTCCTCTCGCTCGGGCGACATAACGGACGCGGCGCCCTCCTCGTGCCCCGCCTGCGTCATCGGCCTCGAATCCCCATCGGTACCGGTCCCGACACCGGCACGAACACCGGGCACGTGCCATCCACCGGAATCACCACCGNNTTTTCGCTCGTTCGATCGAACCGGCGCTGTGAACTGGCGATGCGAAAGGTGGTGATGGGGATGCCGGACGGTGTCTGCGTGTGGCGCGGCTCGCCGGCGAGGTTGCCGACGATCGTGATGTGGTCGCTCATGATCTGTTCCTTCCCTCGG
>DMUE01000168.1:6066-11201 GCA_003476465.1 Microbacterium sp.
TGACGCCGGCGGGCCCCGCGCTCTGGAGCGTCGAGGATGCCGCTGGGCGGATCATCGGCCATCTGCAGAGCATCGAGCATCCGCTCGGTACACGATGGCGCACCCGCCGTCATCACGTCCGAGCAGGCGGCTTCCTCACCCTCGGGGAGTTCTGGGCGATCGACGACGCGGTGGCAGCTCTGCGCATGAACTGATCCGCGATCAGACGACCGCGTCGAGAACAGCCTCGGTCACGGGACGCCCACGATCACGCGCTTCCGGCCACGCTTCCGCCAGCATCTGCACCGCGCGCTCGAGTTGCGCCGGAGGGGCGGTGAACGGCAGGCGGAGGTGCCGCTCGTGGCCACCGTCCACTCCGAACCGCGGTCCCGACGACAGGATCAGGCCGCGAGCCCGCACGGCCAGTGCCAGCGGCGAACTCACGGGTGCTCCGAGCCCCACCCACGCGGCGACACCGCCGTGTGGGTGGGGCACGGTCCATTCGGGGAGCGCATCCGACAAGGCGCTCACCAGGGTGTCCCGTCCGAGACGGAGCAGCTCGCCGCGCTGGCGCAGAATCTCGGGAAGGCGATGGAACGCCAGAATCGCGACCTGCTGTTCGAGCTCGGGAGTGCCCAGCTCGCGCCGAGGACGCGCGGCTACGAGCCGGGGGACGAGATCCAGGTCGGCCCGTATCCATCCGATCCGCAGACCGCCCCAGACACTCTTACTCAGCGAGCCCACCGTCACGATGTTGTGCTGAACCGCAGGGTCGGCGCCGGCCCCGAATGGTCGGGTCGCGAAGGGGCGGTCGATGTCGAGATCCGCCGTCGTTTCGTCGGCGATTACCACTGCGCCGGCTTCGGCCGCGGATTCTGCCAGAAACCGCCGCGTCTGATCGTCCATCGAGGCGCCCGTCGGGTTCTGGAAATCGGGCATCAGGTACGCCAGACTCGGCGCCGCCCGTCGCAGGACATGGTCCGCTCGTTCGAGGTCCCAGCCGTGCTCCGAGTCGACGGGGATCGCCACCAGGCGCGCAGCCGCATCACGGAGAGCATCCGCGGCATGCGGGTACGTGGGGGTTTCGATGGCGACACGGTCTCCTCGCCGAACGATCACATCGGTCACCAGAGCGATCGCGCTCTGGGCGCCCGTCGTCACGACGATCTGATCGGGATCGGTCGGCAAGCCCCGAGCGGTGTAGCGGCTTGCTATCGCGGTGCGCAGTTCGATCGAACCCACCATGTCATAGCCCGAGTGGCCGACCCACTGCCCCGACTGAGCCGCCGCTTCGACGAAAAGTGACCCGAGCCCGGGCCACGCCGCCGGACTCGCGCGGTGCAGATCGATTGTGGTCTCGTCCGCAGTGCCCGGCGGATCGGCGATCGGCCCACCGCCCCGCACGACGGTCCCGGAGCCCCGCAGACTGGATACGTGCCCGGACTCACGCAGGTCACGATAGGCGGCGGCAACGGTCGTCCGGCTCAGATGCAGTCGAGCGGCCAGATCGCGCTCGGCGGGAAGCGCCGTGCCCGGGGCGATCCGGCGGTCCAAACACAGCACCCGTACGGCGTCGGCCAGACCTCGGTAAACCGGACCGGCGTTGCGCCATTCGCCGAGCAGGTTCACCAGGGCGCGCGACGACAATCTGGAGTCAGCCATCCGTCCAGCTTAGAAGAATTGGCATCATGGAACGGGCCAATCACCGGCTTGACGCCTGGTTCGAGCATCGCAGAGCTTCTTCTGGTCAGGCCAGATCGGGCGCGGGGCCCGCGAAGTCGCCACGCTGACGATGACGCACGTGATGCCCCCGGACACGGGTCATGGGGCGCGGGGTTCCGCATCGTTCGGGCGGGCGCGGCGGACCCCTGCGTCCTCCCGCCGTCGGCCCCGCTCAGTGCTCGCGGAAGACCGGCCAGTCGCTCCCCGGCCTCATCTGCGCGAAGAGCGCCGCTTTCGCGACCTCCATCGAGGGGTACTCCCCGGTCGAGGTATCCGCTCCGGCCATCGTGACGGTATACCCCTTAGCCTCTTTGCGGATCGTCCCCACGACTCCGGACGAACCGTACGCCACCCAGATCGTTCGTGTCTTCGTTGCCTGACTCATCATCGAACTCCTTCCGGCGCCTCAGACGCTACGCCGGTGAGCGGGGTACCGCCAGACCCGCGTCCAACATTCGCCGGCCCGTCGCAGCGGGCCGAAGCAAGAGCGGGGACTGTGCCCCCGACTGGACTCGAACCAGTAACCGTCGGATTAGAAGGCCGATGCTCTATCCATTGAGCTACGGAGGCGCGCCTTCAGGTTATCGCCTCGCCGGAAGGGACATCGGGTGAGTGGATCCGCCGTGGATAGGATGTGCAGATGGCAGCGAACGAGAACGACCGGCTCGTTTGGATCGACTGCGAAATGACGGGTCTCGATCTCGATCTAGACGAGCTCGTCGAAATCGCCGTGGTGGTGACCGACTTCGAACTGCGCGTTCTCGATCCGGGCTTCCAGGTCGTCATCAAGCCTGATCCATCAGCGCTGGCGCATATGAACGAGTTCGTCACGGAGATGCATCAGTCATCCGGCCTGCTTGATGAGATCCCCGACGGCGTCGGCGTCGCAGAAGCGGAATTCCTCGCGCTCGAATACGTCCAGCGGTTCGCGAGCGAGGGCAAGGCGCCTCTTGCCGGGAACACGATCGGCACCGATCGCGCCTTCCTCGCCAAGTACATGCCGCGGCTGGATCGCTACCTGCACTATCGGAGCGTCGACGTGTCGAGCATCAAGGAACTCGCACGGCGGTGGTACCCCCGCGCCTACATCCACGCCCCCGCAAAGGNNGTCCCGCAGCCGGGCCCGACGAGCGACGGTGCTCGAGCCGCCGCGGCGGCCGCCGTGTCGGCCTTCGCCCCGCGGGTGTAATAGAATCGGTTGTCGCCCGCGCGCGGGTACATGGTGGGTATAGCTCAGTTGGTAGAGCGCGGCCTTGTGGTGGCCGATGTCGCGGGTTCGAGCCCCGTTACTCACCCCAATGATTGATCTGAATGCGGAGGCGTTCGAGACGCTGGTCGTCTCGGAGCTTGACGCGCTCCCCGACGAGATGGTCGAGGGACTCGACAACATCATCTTCGTGGTGGAGGACCGCCCCGAAGACGGCTCCCTGGATCTGCTCGGGCTCTACGACGGCACCTCTCTGACGGAGCGGGACCGCTACGGAATCGGGGAACTGCCGGACCGCATCATCCTGTATCGCGAGCCGCACCTCGCCGCCTGCGAGAGTGAAGACGACCTGCGGGACGAGATCCACACGACGCTGGTGCACGAGATCGCCCACTTCTACGGAATCGCCGACGACCGCCTGCACCAACTGGGCTGGGCATGATGTCCGTGGCCCTCCCCGACACGGATCGGGACATCCGCATCCTCGAGAGCCCCGAGCATCCGACCGTTTGGCAGACCGTCGTCTGGAACGACGCCGTCAACCTGATGAGCTACGTCGTGTACGTCTTCCGCTCGTACTTCGGGTTCTCCTCCGAACGCGCCACCGCCCTCATGCTCGATGTCCACGAGCGCGGCCACGCGGTCGTCGCCGAAGGCCCGCGCGAACAAATGGAATTGCACGCGCAGGCCATGCACGACTATGGCCTGTGGGCCACCGTCCGAAAGACACCGATATGACCGAGCACACGCTCATCCTGACCATCTCGCGTTTGGAAGCTCAGCAACTGGCCGACCTCGTCGCCCAGTTCTCCGAACTGCTCGAGCCTCATGCCGTCGCGGACTCGGATTCGTCGACGTTCTCGAACGATCCGGTGCTGGCTCGCCTCGCCCCGAGCGCTTACCCCGACGACCCTGAAGCCGCCGCGGAGTTCCGTGACGCAACGCGCCACGATCTGCTGGAGCGACGGCAGAACGATGCGCTGCGGGTACTCGCCGATCTGGCGCCGTCGTTCGCCTCCGGAGACGTCTCAGCGCCGAACCCGGCGGGCGACACCATAGATCTGGCCATCGAGGGCGACGCCGGATGGGCCTGGATGCGCA
Source organism: Microbacterium sp. (assembly GCA_003476465.1). Classification (GTDB taxonomy): domain Bacteria; phylum Actinomycetota; class Actinomycetes; order Actinomycetales; family Microbacteriaceae; genus Microbacterium. Next base: position 10,076 of record DMUE01000168.1, read on the forward strand.
CGCTCACCGCGATCCGGCTCGTGATCGCGACGCGACTGGGCATCTCGGAAGACGACGACCACCACGACCCCGACGACGACCGCTTCGCCGTCTACGACTGGATCGGGTACCGCCTGGACGGCATCGTGCGGGCGCTCGAGGACAGTCTCTGACCAGGGCGCGCGAGCGCTGACCGGATGATCAGGGGAACGAGACGGAAAGGGTCGCCTGGCCGGCCGGGTCATCGACACGAATGTGCTCGCGTTCCTGCGCCGCCCAACGATCCCACTGCAAGCGGTACGAATCGCCATCGCGCAGGAGCGCCCGGCGCTTTCGCGATTCTTCCGGCGCCTCGACCCAGATCGCGACGTCGCAGAGCCTCCGCGTCTGCGGCGTGATGATCCCCGCACCCTCCATGATGAGTGGGAGCCAGGGGGCGACGGCGTACGCCTCGGCGGGAGCATCCGTCTCCCAATCGTGCCGTCTCCACACCCCGATGAGCCCGCGCGCGTGCGGAACCAGGACGTCTTGACGACTGATCTCGACCCCCGACGCGAGCCCGTCCCACCCGGGATAGATCGAGTCGAGCGCGATCAGCTGAACGGGACCGGCCGCCGGCCACTGTCTGACCAGGTTCGCGGCCAACCGAGATTTCCCCGCACCGCTGCGGCCGTCGATGAGCACGACCGGGCTGAGTGTGTCGAGTCCGCGGAGCTCGCGCACGATGCGCGCGACAGCGATGTCGGACGCAACGGCAAGGGGTTCGTCCGGCGTCCGGCTATTTCTTGAGGGCGCGGATGACACGACTGAGGGTTCGACCGGCTACCCACAGGAACGGAATCGCGACACCGAGCAGCGCGATCACGTTCGGCTCGAACCGCAGGTCATCGCCGCGCCGGATATACGCACCGAAGGGGAGCGAGTATCCCCCGCCCCCACCGCCCTCGCCGCCCTTCCCGTCAACTCCACCACCGAAACCGTGCCACGTGGCTGCGACGGGGATGATCCGCACTCCGTCAACGTCCTGCTGGTCTCCGTAGGCGCTGGTGACACCGAAGTGAGCCGCCTGCTTGCCGAGGTCTTGTGCGATGTTGGGCATTCCCCAACGCTAGCGCGCAGCGTCCCTTCTGACGAGGGTCTTGCGCCT
>DMUE01000168.1:11240-16518 GCA_003476465.1 Microbacterium sp.
ACGCCGAGCAGCCGGATCGCCTGTCGCGTCTCGATCGAGCCGAACAGGTCTCGTGCGGCGTCGCCGATGCGTTGCCCCACGTCGCTCGGCGCGGGAAGCGCGCGTGATCGGCTCACGGTGGTGAAATCGGCGAAGCGCACTGTGATGACCACGGTCGCAGCGTCCCATCCCTTTCTGCGCAGGCGCCGGGCGACCCGATCGGAGAGGCGCAGCAGTTCGGAGCGCAGGAACGCCCGGTCGGAGACATCCTCGGGAAATGTCTCCTCGTGCCCGATGCTCTTCTCCACACGCGTGGTCGAGACCTCACGTGGATCGATGCCGCGGGCCAGCTGCGAGAGCCGCTCACCCGATGCCGGACCGACGATGCGGTCGAGCACGTCTCGTGGAGTGTCGGCGATGTCTGAGATGGTGCGGATGCCGCGCGCCTCGAGCGTCTCGGCCGATTTCGGCCCGACGCCCCACATCGCCCTCACCGACCTCGGAGCGAGGAATGCCGCCGTCTCGTTCGCCGGGACGATCAGCATGCCGTCGGGTTTGCTGATCGTCGACGCCATCTTCGCGACGTGCTTTGTCGCGGCGACACCGACACTGCAGGTCAGCCCCGTCTGCTCACGGACACGTCGGCGCAGCATGCGGGCGATCTCCCCGGGGCTCCCCCACAACCTCCGCACGCCACGAACGTCGAGGAACGCCTCGTCGATCGAGAGCGGCTCCACGAGAGGCGTCACCTCGTGGAAGATGCTCATGACCTGGGCCGAGAGCGCGAGGTATCGATCGAAATGCGGTGGCACGACGATCGCGGCCGGGCAGAGACGCAGGGCCTGCGAAACGGGCATAGCGGAACGTACTCCGAAGCGACGCGCCTCGTACGACGCGCTCGAGACGACCGACCGCCCCTCGGGCGAGCCGATGATCACCGGCTTGCCGCGGAGAGACGGATCGTCGAGCACCTCGACGGACGCGTAGAAGGCGTCCATATCGACATGCAGGATGCCGGTACCCGAGTCGTCCGCGCCATCGACGGAGACGATACGCCCGCTGCCGTCGCCGCGTCCCATGCATCCATTCTCGCCCGCGCCACGGACACCGGCTCACGCCCCGCGCACGGCGTGATTTCGACCACGGCACGACTCGCTCGGGTTAGAGCTGGGCCGCGCGTTCCAGAACGAGCTCACGCACCCGAGCCGCGTCGGCCTGCCCGCGCATGGCCTTCATGACCGCACCGATGACCGCGCCCGCCGCCTGCACTTTGCCGTCGCGAATCTTCGCCAGCACGTCCGGCTGGGCCTTGAGCGCCTCGTCGATGGCGGCGATGAGCGGGCCGTCGTCCGAGACGACGGCCAGCCCGCGTGCATCCACGACCTCCTGGGGTGTACCTTCCCCGGCGATGACCGCTTCGAGCACCTGGCGCGCCAGCTTGTCATTGAGCGTTCCGGCGTCGACGAGCGCCTGCACCGTCGCGACATCCGCCGGCGAGATGAGATCGGATGCCTCGCGCCCGGCGGCGTTCGCCAGTCGCGCGATCTCTCCCGTCCACCACTTGCGTGCCGCGGCGGGGGTCGCGCCGGCGGCGGCCGTGGCCGCCACCTCGGCGAGCAGGCCTGCGTTGGCGACGTCCTGAAACTCGAGATCCGTGAAGCCCCACTCGGCCTTCAACCGGCGACGTCGCGCGGGCGGCGCCTCGGGAAGTGCGGCGCGCAGCTGCTCGATCAGCTCCGACGCGGGCACGACCGGCAGCAGGTCGGGCTCGGGGAAGTACCGGTAGTCGTCGGCATCCGACTTCGGGCGCCCCGGCGACGTCGTGCCGGTGTCCTCGTGCCAGTGCCGCGTCTCCTGCGTGATCGTGCCGCCCGTAGCGAGGATCGCGGCCTGACGCTGGATCTCGTAGCGGACAGCGCGCTCGACGGATCGCATCGAGTTGACGTTCTTCGTCTCGGTGCGCGTGCCGAGCTTCTCCTGACCGCGAGGGCGCAGCGAGACGTTCGCATCGCAGCGGAGGTTTCCGCGCTCCATCCTCGCATCCGAGATGTCGAGCGCGAGCACGATGTCGCGGATGGTCTGGACGTACGCCTTGGCGATTTCGGGCGCACGATGCTCGGTGCCGTATATCGGCTTCGTGACGATCTCCACGAGCGGAACCCCGGCGCGGTTGTAGTCGACGAGCGAATACTCGGCGCCCTGGATACGCCCGGTCGAGCCGCCGACGTGCGTGAGCTTGCCGGCATCCTCTTCCATGTGCGCACGCTCGATCGGGACGATGACCTCGCTTCCGTCGTCGAGCTCGACGGTCACGCTGCCCTCGAACGCGATCGGCTCGTCGTACTGCGAGATCTGGTAGTTCTTCCCGAGATCCGGATAGAAGTAGTTCTTGCGCGCGAAGCGGCTCGACGCCGCGATCTGGCAACCGAGGGCGAGACCGAGGCTGATCGAATAGCGTACGGCCTGCTCGTTGACGACCGGCAACGAGCCGGGCAGACCCAGATCGACCGGTGCGAGATCGGTGTTCGCCGGGCGCCCGAACGAGTTCGGGGCGGCCGAGAACATCTTCGTCGCGGTATTGAGTTCGACGTGGACCTCGAAGCCGAGCACAGGCTCGAACAGCTCAAGCGCTTCGTCGAAGTCCATCAGCGCGGCCGTGGCCATCAGGAAACCCCTCCTCGGGTGGTGAGCGCGGGCGCTCGATCGAGCAACGGTCCACCCCAGCCATCCTCGAGCAGCGCTTCGAGCGCCGCCCCGACCCGGTACAGGCGCGCATCCTCGCGGACCGGTGCGAGGAACTGGATGCCGACCGGCAGGCCGTCCTCTTCCGCTAAGCCCGAGGGGATCGAGAGACCCGGAACGCCCGCCAGGTTCGCCGGAATCGTCGTGAGGTCGTTGAGATACATCTGCAGCGGATCATCGATCCGTTCGCCCAAGCGGAACGCGGTCGTCGGCGCGGACGGCGTCGCGATCACATCGACGGAGCCGAAAGCGGCATCGAAGTCGCGCTGAATGAGCGTGCGGACCTTCTGGGCGGAGCCGTAGTAGGCGTCGTAGTAGCCGGCGGACAAGGCATACGTGCCGAGGATGATTCGGCGCTTGACCTCGTCGCCGAAGCCGGCCTCGCGGGTCGCGGCCATGACGTCCTCGACCGTTGCGGTGCCCGATGGCGTGACGCGCAGCCCGAACCGGACGGAGTCGAACTTGGCCAGGTTGCTCGACGCCTCCGCGGGGAGGATCAGGTAATAGGCCGCAACGCCGTACTCGAAGTGCGGGGCACTGATCTCGACGATCTCGGCCCCGTGCGCTTCGAGCAGGGCGAGCGACGCCCGGAAGGATGCGGACACCCCCCTCTGGAAGCCGCTGTCGGGCAGCTCGCGGATCACGCCGACGCGCAGGCCCTTCAGCACCTCGCCGCGTGCGCCCTCACGGGCCGCCTGGGCGAAGGAGGGCCAGGCATCCCTCAGCGACGTCGAGTCACGGTGGTCGTGCCCGCCGATGACGTCGTGGAGCAGACCCGCATCGAGCACCGACCGCGTGACGGGGCCGACCTGGTCGAGGCTCGAGGCCNNTCCCACGGGTTGCGGGTCGGACCGTAGGCGGAGTACTCGGTCGACGAGCCCATCGCGAACTCGTCCATGTTGGTCTTGCCGAGCGGCACGAGACCCGCAGTGCGCGAGCGTGCGACGACGGTGGCGTCGAAGGGTGACATATAGCCCTCGAGGATCCGTGAGCCACTGGTCGAGGGCATGTCGGTCGTGACGAGCACATCCTTTATGGCGAGGGGCAGACCGGCGAGAGGACCGAGCTCGTCGCCCGCCGCGCGGCGGCGGTCGATCTCTGCCGCGACGTCCAGGGCGTGGTCGCTGACGTGCAGGAACGCGTGCACGTCAGCGTCTACGGCGGCGATGCGGTCGAGGTGAGCGCGGGTGGCTTCGACGCTCGAGATATCGCCGGCCACGAGCTTCTCGGACAGCGCGGCAGCGCTCAGGCGCGTCAGGTCGCTCACTGCTCCTCCCCCAGGATCGCGGTGACCCTGAAGCGGCCGTCCGCCGCATCCGGAGCGTTCTGCAACGCCTGCTCGAGGGTCAGGGTTTCGCCCACCACATCGGGCCGGAAGACGTTCTCGAGCGGGACGGGATGGCTCGTCGCCGGGACATCCGCGGTCGCGACCCGCGACACCTTGGCTATGTTGTCGACGATGACGTCGAGCTCTCCGGTGAGGCGCTGAACCTCCTCGTCCGTCAGCTGGATCCGGGCGAGCACGCCGAGATGACGCACGAGATCGGGGGTTATTTCAGACACTGCCCCATTCTAGGCGTCGGCCCTGGCGCTCCCCGTCCTGTCGGCCCGCGATCCACCGGGAAACCCTCAGGGNNTCGCACGCGTGAACTCCCGTGCCCCACACCGGGCGCGCAGACCCCGGCTCTGCCGGGCTCGGCGTCCTCGACCAGCACTGATCAGGAAGGGACGGCCCCACCATGAAGCACGTGACTCTGGGAACCGCAGGGATCGAGGTCTCCCGCCTGGGACTGGGATGCATGGGCATGTCGGCGTTCTACACCGGTAGCGGTGCCAATGAGTCCGAGTCGATCGCCACGATCCATCGGGCCCTGGACCTGGGCATCACGTTCTTCGACACGGCTGAGATGTACGGCCCGTACGCCAACGAGGAACTGTTGGGCAGGGCCTTGGGTTCCCGCCGCCCGGAGGTCGTGGTCGCCACCAAGTTCGGCACTATTTCGCACCGCGCCGGCGACCGTCCCGGGTTGGACGGCAGCGCTGAGAACGTGCGGCTGTCGGTGGAGGGATCGCTGAAGCGGTTGAACACCGACTACATCGATGTGTATTACCAGCACCGCATGGACCCGGCCACCCCGGTGGAGGAGACCATGGGGGCCCTGGCCGAGCTGGTCCGGGACGGCAAGATCCGTCACATCGGGCTCTCCGAGGCGGCTCCGGCCACGATCCGCCGGGCACACGCGGTGCACCCGGTGACCGCGTTGCAGACCGAGTACTCCTTGTGGTCCCGCGAGCCGGAACAGGAGATCCTGCCCACGGTGCGGGAACTGGGCATCGGTTTCGTGCCGTACTCCCCTTTGGGCCGGGGCTTCCTGACCGGCGCCATCCGCTCCATCGAGCAGTTGGACGAGGACGACTTCCGCCGCAACAACCCGCGCTTCGCGGGGGAGAACCTGCAGCACAACATCGGGATCGTGGAGCAGGTGGACGCTGTGGCCGCCGAGCTGGGCGTCAAGCCCGGGCAAGTGGCCCTGGCGTGGCTGCTGGCCCAGGGCGA
>DMUE01000210.1:0-1210 GCA_003476465.1 Microbacterium sp.
GCTGCGTCTGCGTCGCGGTCGGGCGTCCCTGGCTGGGATCGGGGCCTATGACGAGCCCGTGGCGTCCGAGGTGCTTGGCGGTGTCGCGAGGGTCCCGGATGCCTGAGCCTCGGGCTCGCGCGAACGGCCCGCTCGGCGCCGACCTCTCGGCCCGGCAGCCCCGCGCCATCCACAGCGCGCTGACCCTGCTCGAGGCGGTAGCCCAGTTGGGCGCGGGAGCGACCGCGCGCGAGATATCGGAAGCACTGGGCTTGCCCAGGGCCACCACCTACCGCCTCGTGAACCTGCTCGTTCAGGACGGCTTTCTCGTGCGCACTCCAGATCTCTCGGGCTTCGCGCTGGGGGCGAAGGTCGTGCACCTCGCCTCGGTCGCCGCGCCCGTGCGGCTGCCGGCCGCGGCGCGGGATCTTCTGAGGGCGGCGCGGGAGCGCGTGCGTGGGGGCGTGCACGTCGTCCTGTACACCGATGGCCGCGTGAGCGTGGTCGATCCCGATCCCGACTTTCCGTTCAGCGATCCAGTCCGTCTCGCACGGGAACCGGACCGGTTCGCTCTGGGGCGCCTGCTGCTGGCCGAACGGAGAACGGAGGCGGCGCGCTCCGAGCAGGGAGGCGTCGTCGCCGTGGAGGCGGACATGCGCCGTTTCGGCGTTGCGCGGCAGATCGAGGAGCTGATCCCGGGTTTCGGATGCCTGGCGCTCCCGATCCGCGACGCGGAGGGCACGCTCGCCGCTGCGCTGGGCTTCTCCGGACCGGCTCATCGCGTGGAGGAACCGACCGGGGTCATCCGCCTCCTGGCACCGACCGCCGAGCAGCTCGCGCCGCTGCTGACCTGACCGGCGCCCGCGCGAGCGGGCACGGCACTACCTCGAATGGACGCAACACGCCGCGCGGTTGGTCANNCCGCGAGCGGCGCAGTGTGCGCGTTCGTCCCGCCGACGCGCCGCTCGGTGGCGTGCCGGCGGTCCAGGGCAGCAGCGCGGTTGCGACGACCTGAGCGGGGGCCTGTACCCGGACGTGCGCCGTGTCCTGTGCGCCCGCGACCCGAAGAACTCCGTGGCCGGCCCGGATGGGACTCGCGGGCAGGATGCCAGCCCCAAGGCCCGTGTCTCGTGCGCGATCGACTCTGAAGCTCAGCACGACTGCCTTCGAAGGCGCCGTGCACCGCATGTCGGGCGTGGGCTGATAAGCCACGACGCGTGACGGCCCGGCC
>DMUE01000210.1:1280-6789 GCA_003476465.1 Microbacterium sp.
GTGGCAATCCCTGCGGATGGGTACGGTGAACGGCATCCACGAACTGCCGGGGTTTCCCGTTCCTCCCGCTGACGCCGCGCTTCCGGCTCGCGAGGTACTGCCTGCCTACTTCGGAGAGTACGAGGAGCGGTTCGACCTGCGGGTGCGCCGCCCCGAGCCCGTGCGGTCGGTCACGCGCGAGGATGACGACCCGCGCGGCCGCCTGATGGCCGATGTGGGCCCGCCGGGGAACGCACGGTACGCCGCTCGGTATGTCGTGAACGCGACGGGTACGTGGACCAAGCCGTTCTGGCCCCGCTACCCCGGCCAGGAGACGTTCGCCGGGCGACAGCTGCACGTCGCCCAGTACGCCGCCGCCGAGGAGTTCGCGGGCAAGCGCGTCGTGATCGTCGGTGCGGGCGTTTCTGCGATCCAGCTGCTCGAGGAGATCTCCCGCGTTGCCGAGACGTACTGGATGACACGACGTGAACCCCAGTGGATCGACGACGATTTCGACATTCCGGCACGGGTCGCGGCGATCGCGCGGGTCGAGGACCGGGTGCGCCGCGGCCTCGCACCCGGGAGCGTCGTCTCTGTGACCGGCATGCGCTGGACCCCCTCGGCGCGGCGCGCCGAGGCACGCGGAGTGCTGGTGCGGTATCCGATGTTCGTGGCGGTCGAACCTGAGGGGGTGCGGATGCCGGATGGCTCGCTCGTCGTCGCGGACGTGATCCTGTGGGCGACCGGATTCCGCTCCGCGCTCGACCACCTCGCACCGCTCCGGCTGCGCGTCCCGGGGGGTGGCATCCGGGTCGACGACAGCCGGGCGACGGACGAGCCGCGCCTTTTCCTGATCGGCTACGGACCCTCGGCATCCACGATCGGTGCGAACCGGGCGGGCCGGTCCGTGGCGGCCCGGATCGTCGCGGACATCGATGGCCAGGAGGTCGCCCGCTCCTCTCCGTCGCGTTCGTGAGCGTCAGGGCGTCCGCGAACGGTGTCAGGGGGCGCGCATAGGCTGGATGGATCCCAATGATCGAGGAGGCTCGAATGGCGCGAATTCTGATCATCGGCGGCCACGGCAAGGTCGCCCGTCTGCTCACCCCGCTACTGGTAGACCGAGGCGACGATGTGTCGGCCGTCATTCGAAACCCCGACCATTCCGCCGATGTCGAGAAGGATGGTGCACGGGCCGTCCTCGCAGACGTCGCGGCCCTCGATCGCGACGGACTGGCCGCGCTCTGCACCGGCCAGGATGCGGTCGTCTGGGCCGCGGGTGCCGGCGGGGGGGACCCGGACCGCACCTACGCCATCGACCGTGACGCCGCCATCCGTTCGATGGATGCCGCCCAGCAGGCCGGGCCGGCCCGCTACGTGATGGTGTCGTACTTCGGCGCCGGTGAAGATCATGGCGTCCCCCCGGGCAACTCTTTCTTCGCCTACGCCGAGGCCAAGTCCGCGGCCGATGCGCACCTGCGGAACTCGAGCCTGGAATGGACCATCCTCCGACCGAGCGGTCTGACACTCGACCCGCCGACGGGTGGCATCGATGTCGGAGGCGACGAGTCCCGCACTGTGCCGCGCGCCGACGTCGCGGCCGTCATCGCGGCGGTGCTGGCAGAGCCCTCGACCGCCCGCCGCACGATCGAGTTCAACGCGGGCAGCACCCCGATCGCCGAGGCCGTCCGGGCTTGACCGGCCTATCGTGGAGGTATGGCAGCGGGGGCGCAAGAGGCCGATGGGTCAACGGGTGAGCCGTCCGACTACGCCGAGTTCATCCGTTCCCGCGCCGACGAGATCCGCAACCGGCTGGAACTCGTCGAGGCCCAGCTGACCGGCATCCGGAGTGCCCGCGAGGAGTGGACGGACGATGAGCACGATCCGGAGGGGTCAACTCTGATCACCGAGTGGTCGCGCGCCGAAGGGCTGCGGGGCGAGTACCGCGCAGAGCTCGCGGAACTGTCCCAGGCGTTCGAACGTCTCGAAGCAGGGGAGTACGGTCTCTGCGTGCGGTGCGGACAGCCGCTCCTGGAGGGCCGTCTGCGGGCACGACCCGCGGCGAAGATGTGCGTGCCGTGCCTGGGCGCGTCGCGCTGAGGATCGCTACACTCGCTCCCGAAGCCACTTCGCCGAAGTCTTCCCGTGAGGGCGGAGTCCAGGGCTGCCGAAGGCAGGGACCGCGTTGGGGACACAGAACAGAGCACTCGTGGGCGAAGCCCTCGAGCTCGTGTGGACGAGTGCGCGGCGCCGGCTCGACGGAACGCGCAGCGGGCACCGTGACGACGGTGTCGATGGTGAACCGGACGGGATGCTCGATCTGCCGGAGTTGCTGGGCGCGATGGCTGCCGTGTGCGATTCGGACGACGAATCCGAGAATCCGACCGCGGCGCATGCGCGCGAACTGCGCGCGACATGGGATGCATGGGCCCGATTCCGTCCGTTCGACGCCTCCGACACCTATCGCGCCCTCGACACGGCAGCGCGTCTGTTGCGGGCCCTGGGCGCGGTCGTGGATTCGGACCGCGTTCGTGATCTGATGACGGCGCCACTGACCGTGCTCGCTGCCCGTGCGCTCGTCGAGCATACCGGCGCAGCGATGGCGGAGGACGAGGCCGCGGATACGTCCGCGACCACCGCCGAGAAAGCAGCCGAGGGTGCGGCCGTGGATGAGGGCCTCGAGCAGTGTGCGGCTGGGGGAAGGGACGACGACGACAGCGCATCCGATCGCCCGGCCCCGGACGACGGGGGCGCGGAAGCAGAGCACCGCGAGGCCGTGACGCGTCCGGTGCGACTGCGCGCCGTCAATCGCCCACCGCGTGCGTCGAACGTCGAGGACTCGGACGCGCCTGCGTCGGTCCGCGCGCTGCGCGGCGTCGATCCTGCGCTACCGCTGGTGACGTGGGCGGAGCTCAGCGACACGATCACGGCGCTCCTGGCGACCGGGCGGATCGACCCCGAAGTCCTCGCGGGCTTCACGCGCAGGAGCCTCGACGAGCTCGCCCGCCTCGCCGTGGAGCGTGCCGAGGCGCGGTCGGTCAAGATCCGTCGCGAGAACGTCGTCTGGGTGGTCTCGGTACTCCGGGCCCGCTACTCGGGTGACGCGCGTGTGACCCGGTCGGCGGCAACCGCACTGGTGGCCGGGTACATCGCCGAACTCGCACCGCGCGCGGGCGTCGACCCCCGGCGCGTCCGTCAGGACATGATGGCCTGGGTCGACGTCGAGCGCGCCTGATCCGCCGTCGTCCCTGCCATACTCGGCCGGAAGGCAGCTCGCCGACCAGGGAAGGAGTGTGCCGGTGGCCGGGTGGCTCATCCTCATCGCTCTCGGACTGACCGTCGCGTTCACGACTATCCCGATCGTGACGACCATCGTCGTCGTCCTCTCGGCCCGCTCCCCTCGCCCGGGGTGGCTGATCACCATCGGATACGCCGCCGCGCTGCTGCTGACAGCCGGGCTGTTCGCCGGCGTTCTGCACGCTGTGCGCGTGCCGCATCTGGGCGACGAGACGCTCATGGGCTGGATCGAGGTGGTCGCCGGTGCGCTCCTGATCGTGCTGGGGATCATCCAGGTCGTGCGCCGTCGCTCCGCGCCCCCGCGGCCATCTCCGCTGGTGCGCGGCGTACGGGGGTTGAACCCCCCGTTGACGCTCGCCCTCGGAGCGAGCTTCGCGATCCACCCGGAGGCGCTGCTGATCACGGCCGCGGCCGCCGCGCGGGTCCGCCACGCCGATGCCCCCGTGCTCGTCGTGCTGGTCATGCTGACGGTTTTCGTGGCCTCCGCCGTCTCCACCGTCGCCGCGATCACGATTCTCTTCGCCGTCGCCCGCGGCGGTGTCCGCGCTCACATGGAGCGCTTCCAGGCCTGGCTCGAGCGCGACTCGGCCACGGTCATGTCGGTCGTCATCGCGCTCGTCGGAGTCTTCGTCCTGCTGCTCGGGACGGGCAATCTCGGCCGGTTCGGAATCCACCTGTAGACGATGCCCACTGACCTGGCGATCGGATCACGGGCATACTGCGGACGCCCCGGGCGTTCTGATACGATCAGATGTCACTTCTGTGTCGATTCGCCGTGCGTGCATGGCATCAAGAAATCCGCTTCGCCCGGCCCGGGCGTCCGTCCGTTCGCGTGACGTTCGCATCAGGGCCGGAGCCCGACCATACAACCAACAAGGACAACCCACTACATGACTACCGCAACGACCGCCACGGCTCCCAAGCAGGTCGCGATCAACGACATCGGATCTGCTGAAGACTTCCTGGCCGCGGTCGAGAAGACCCTCAAGTTCTTCAACGACGGAGACCTCATCGAAGGCACCGTCGTCAAGATCGACCGCGACGAGGTCCTCCTCGACGTCGGGTACAAGACCGAGGGCGTCATCCCCTCGCGCGAACTTTCCATCAAGCACGACGTCGATCCCAATGAGGTCGTCCAGCTGGGCGACGCTGTCGAGGCCCTCGTTCTCCAGAAAGAGGACAAAGAGGGACGCCTCATCCTGTCCAAGAAGCGCGCTCAGTACGAGCGTGCCTGGGGCGATGTGGAGAAGATCAAGGAGAACGACGGTGTCGTCACCGGTCAGGTGATCGAGGTCGTCAAGGGCGGTCTGATCGTCGACATCGGACTGCGCGGCTTCCTGCCCGCCTCGCTCATCGACCTGCGTCGCGTGCGCGACCTCACGCCGTTCCTCGGCCAGGAGATCGAAGCGAAGATTCTCGAGCTCGACAAGAACCGCAACAACGTCGTCCTGAGCCGCCGCGCGCTGCTCGAGCAGACGCAGTCGGAGTCGCGTACGAACTTCCTCAACGCCCTCCACAAGGGCCAGGTCCGCAAGGGCGTCGTCTCGTCGATCGTCAACTTCGGTGCGTTCGTCGACCTCGGTGGCGTGGACGGGCTCGTGCACGTTTCTGAGCTGTCGTGGAAGCACATCGAGCACGCCAGCGAAGTCGTCGAGGTCGGCCAGGAGGTCACCGTCGAGATCCTCGAGGTCGACCTCGACCGCGAGCGTGTTTCGCTGTCGCTCAAGGCGACGCAGGAGGACCCATGGCAGGTCTTCGCCCGGACGCACGCCATCGGTCAGGTCGCGCCGGGTAAGGTCACCAAGCTCGTTCCGTTCGGCGCGTTCGTTCGCGTCGCGGATGGCATCGAGGGCCTCGTGCACATCTCCGAGCTGTCGGGCAAGCACGTCGAGCTCGCCGAGCAGGTCGTCTCCGTCGGCGAAGAGGTTTTCGTCAAGGTCATCGACATCGACCTCGAGCGTCGTCGCATCTCGCTGTCGCTCAAGCAGGCGAACGACTCGATCGACCCGTTCGGCACCGAGTTCGACCCCGCCCTCTACGGCATGGCGACCGAGTACGACGAGAACGGCGAGTACAAGTACCCCGAGGGCTTCGACGTCGAGACCCAGGCATGGAAGGAAGGCTTCGATGCCGAGCGCGAGAAGTGGGAGCAGGAGTACGCCGCTGCCCAGGCTCGCTGGGAACAGCACAAGGCTCTCGTGGCCAAGGCCGCCGAGGCCGAGGCTGCAGCGCCGGA
>DMUE01000210.1:6807-7034 GCA_003476465.1 Microbacterium sp.
GAGAGCAGGCGACATGCCGCGTGGCGCGAAAACGCACGGCGCGTTACCTCCGCTCGCCACGCGAGGCGCCCGCGTCAGGTGCGGCGCAGTTCGACGCGGGGGCGCACCGCGACATCCGTTATCTGCACGTCGGCGGGTGCATCGACGACGTGGCGCACTTCCCGGGCGATGGAATCCGGACGGATGAGAAGACTCGCATGGTAGGTGCCGCCGGCATCTGCCACCAT
>DMUE01000210.1:7070-11928 GCA_003476465.1 Microbacterium sp.
CGGCGGATGAGTGGCAATGCTGCGCGGGTGAGGAGGGCGGGCGACACGACATTGATGCGCAACTGCCGTTCCCAGTCGTCGGCCCTCGCCTGCTCGACCGAGCGCACGTCGGCGATGGCGGCCGCGTGCACCAGGACGTCGAGCCGATCGAGCTGCGCCGCCAGATCGTCGACGGCGTCCGGATCGGTCAGTTCCACCGCGCGCGTCTCCGCTCCGGTTTCGGACGCCAGACGGGCGAGGGCGTCGAGGTTGCGCCCCACGGCGATGACACGGTGGGTTCGCGTGAGGTCGCGTGCGACGGCGCCACCGATGCCTCCGGAGGCCCCCGTGACCATCGCGACGGGGCGGACATCGGCGGCAGCGGAGTGTGCGGTCATAAGTCCTGTATACGCGGGCGCTATCGTGATCCCATGACCGACGCGGCACTTCCCGCCCGCGCGAGACGGCTGCAGGCCCCGACGGCGGAGCCCGGTGCTCCGAGGCGGGCTCCGCTCGTCCTGTCCGCCCTGATCCTCGCCGCGCTGGTATGCAACATCAACCTCGCCGCGGCCAACATCGCGTTGCCGGACATCGGCGACGCTTTCGGTGCCGGACAGACATCGCTCAACCTGGTCGCCCTCGGTTGTTCGCTCGGGCTGGCCATGTCGGTGCTCTATCTCGGTGCCCTGGCGGATCGATATGGGCGCAAGCAGCTTCTCGTGCTCGGGCTCGCCTTGACGATCGTCGCGAGCCTCTTGTCGTCCTTCGCGCCGACTGTGGAGCTCCTGATCGCCGCTCGGATCTTCACGGGCATCGCCGCGGGCATGGCGTACCCGACGACGCTTTCGCTGATCACGGCGCTCTGGGCCAATGGACCGGAGCGCACCGGGGCGATCGCCCTCTGGTCGAGCGTGAGCGCCATGGCGACGGTGATCGGTTCTGTCCTCGCCGGACTGCTGCTGCAGGAGTTCTGGTGGGGTTCGGCGTTCCTGATCGCCCTGCCCATCGCGGCCACCGCGCTCGTCCTGGTCGTGGTGCTCGTCCCCTCACACGTCAAGGAGTCCTCGGACCCGGTCGATCATCGCGGGGGCGTGCTCGCGACGTTCGCAATCGCCACGCTGGTTCTCGGCATCAGCCTGGTGTTCGCCCCGGGCCAGACAGTCGTCGGCGCGGTGCTGCTCGGCACGTCGCTCGTGCTGCTGGGACTGTTCGGTCGGCGTCAGGTCGTGGCGAAGCATCCGCTCTACGATCTGCGGGTTGCTCGCCGTCGCCTGTTCTGGGTGCCGGCGGCGGCCGGCACGATCGTCTTCGGTTCGCTCATGGGCGCGATGTTCGTCGGGCAGCAGTTTCTGCAGAACATTCTCGGGTACGACACGATCGAGGCTGGCCTCGCCGTCGTTCCGGCAGCCGTCGGGCTGCTCCTGGTCGCACCGGTCTCCGCTCGCCTGGTCACGACTGGTGGTTCGCGGCTGACGATGCTCTGGGGCTACGCGCTGGTGTTCGTCGGCTTCGTGACGATGCTCTTCTGGCGAGAGCAGACGTCGTACGGCCTGATCGGGTTCGGGTTCTTCGTGATCGGGGCGGGCGCCGCTTTCGCGATGACCCCGGCCTCGCGGGCGTTGACCGAGAGCACGCCCGTCCGTCGCGTCGGAATGGCGTCGGCGACCTCCGACCTCCAGCGTGATCTGGGCGGCTCGATCATGCAGGCGCTTCTGGGCGCCATCCTCGCGAGCGGTTTCGCCGCCGCCTTCGCCCGCTCGATCGCGGTCAGCCCGGAGGCTTCGCAGATCAGCGACAGCGTGACGGCGGCGTTGCAGGCATCCTTCGCGTCCGCCCTCCACGTCGCGGACGAATATCCGCAGTACAAGGAGGAGATCCTCGCCGCCGCGAGCAGCAGTCTCGTCTCGGGNNGTCGCCTTCTTCCTCCCGTCGCATGCGCGCGAACGTGAACTCGTCGCCCTGTATGAGAGTCAGGATGCCCGGGCCGATGCGCTCACCGGCGATGCTTCCCCCGGTTAGGGCGCATCTGCACCTGCGTGGCTCGCGTTCTCACGCTCGCCGTCGCGGTACGTTCGAGCAATGACATCCGACGCTGCGCTGGTGCGTCGCTCCCGCGTTCACCGCAGCGGGCGGGAGCGAACGGTTCGGCAGAATCAGGTGTTGCTCGCGAGCATCGTCCTGCTCGGGTCCATCCTGATCCTGGCACTCGGGCAAGCTCGGTCGATCGAAGCATTCGTGGGGGGGCTGGCCCTCGTTTTCGTCGCGACCGGTGCCGCACTGGTCGTCCCGTGGGGTCGGCTGCATCCCGCCGTGGCCGCTGTGATCCCCGCCGCCGACATCGTCGCCATCGGGATCCTCCGGCATGCATCCCCGGAGTCCGGGCTGAGTCTGCTGTGGGCCTTCCCGGCAATGTGGATAGCCCACATGTACGGCGCCATCGGAACCGTCCTGGCCGTCATGAGCATCTCGGCTCTGTACTGGATCCTGGTCGCAATCCAACCCTCCTCTGAGCTCACGGCGACGACCCTGCTGCTCCCGGTCTTGGTCGGCGCGATCGCCACGATCGCCTATCTCGCCGCGCGGCGCTCATCGGCTCAGCGTGAACTGCTGGACAAGCAGACCCGCAACCTCGAGCGCGCCGTCGAACGTGCCCGCCGCCAGGAAGACATCGTGACCGACGCGCTGGACGCCGTCGACTTCGGCGTGATCCGCATCTCACCGGATGGATCCCTCGCCGTCACGAACGAGGCGCACGCCCGCCTCCAGCGCGCCCGGGCGAACGGGGCGGATGCGGTGGCTTTCGGTGCCGACGGCGTCACCCGTCTTTTCGAGGACGAGATGCCGCTGACCCGCGCTCGCGCGGGCGGGCTGTTCGAGAACGAGCTTGTCTGGTACGGCGAGCCGGGTGACGACAATCGCCGCGCCCTGAGCATGACGGCTCGCCGGATTCAGGACGTGAACGGCCACGACGCGGGCACGATCGTGGTCTCGCGGGACGTGACGAGGGAGGAGCTGGCGCTGCGGGCTCGCGAGGATCTGGTCGCTTCGGTGTCGCATGAGCTGCGGACCCCCCTGACCTCGATCATCGGCTACCTCGACCTGACCCTCGACGACGAGACACTCGGCCCGGCCGCTCGCCGCAGCCTGGAAGTGGCGGAGCGCAATGCCAGTCGTCTGCTGGAGCTGGTCTCCGACATCCTGACGGCTTCGGCGGAGTCGCGGCAGGGGCTCGACATCTCGATCGACCCTCACATGTCCGACCTGTCCGAGGTCGTGGTGGCCTCGATCGAGGCGGTGACCCCGCCTGCCGGGGAGAGGCGCATCACGATCGATGCATCGGGCGTCGAGCCGTCGATGGCGTTCGCCGACCCGCACCGGATCCGGCAGGTGATGGACAACCTGCTCTCCAATGCCGTCAAATACAACAATGACGGCGGGCATATCGAGGTCGGGCTGACATCCGATGGGCTGCATGCCTGGATCGTCGTCCGCGACGACGGTCAGGGGATCAGCGAGCAGGAGCTTCCGCGTCTGTTCGAGCGGTTCTTCCGCGCGGACGCCGTGCGCAAGACCACGACGCACGGAAGCGGGCTCGGCCTCGCGATCAGCCGAGACATCGTTCGCGCACACGGCGGAGAAATCACCGTCCAGACACGGGCGGGCGAGGGCGCGACCTTCATCGTCCGACTGCCCGCCACCGACCGAAGCGGAGAAGCCTGATGGCCATCGACATGTTCTCGATCTCTCTCTGCACCGCCCTGGTCGTGATCGTCGCCGGCGTCCAGTTCGTGCTCGAGACCGTCCTTCGTCGGGACACGAGCGCGGGGAGGATCTGGTCTCTGGCCTTCCTCGCCGCGATCCTCACGACGCTGTCCTACCTGGCCGGGGCAGCGACGGGCCAGGCGGGCCCGGCGATCGCCATCGGCAACGCGTCCTTCGTCGCCGGCACCGGCTGCCTGTGGGTGGGTTCCCGCAGCTACAACGGGCGCTCGCTCGCCGTTTCGGCCTGGACCGTCGGGTCCGCGGCGGTTGTGACGTTCTTTGCGGCTCTCATCCCGGGTCAAGACGCGGGTGATTGGGCGGGTGCCCTGATCATGTTCGTCGCCCTGGCGATGCTGGCCGGGCTCGGCGCGGTGGAATCGCGCCGGTCCGCGCTCGGACGCCACCCCTCCGCGATCGCGTTCACGCTCGTTCTCGGCGTGCAAGCGGCGTACTACGTCGCGCGAACCGTCGTGTTCGTCATCGTCGGCCCGGAAGACGACTTCTTCCTCACCTGGTTCGGCTCGGTCACCACGTCCTTCCTCACGATCGTCCTCACGATCGTCGCGGTGGTGTCGCTCTCCATGCTCCGCTCGGCCCAGGCTCGTCTGAGCGGGCCAGGCGACAGCACGTCGTTGCTGCTGGATGGCGCGGGGCTCTTCGACGAGGAGTCGTTCGGCTTGCTCTTCTCGAACCTCACTCGCCGCGCTGCCGCCTTCAGCGAACGGGTCGCGGTGATCGCCGTACGACTCGACGATCTTCCGCAGATCACGACGGCCTTCGGCTCCCTCGAGGCGCGGGATATCGCCAGCGCCTGGCGCGTGGGCACCCGTCGGTACGCACCGACGTCGGCGATCGTCGGCCATTCCGGACCCACAGGAATCCTGGTGGCGCTGCAACCGTCCTCGGTCGGCGATGCGCGCCGTGTCGCCAGCCGCATCCACCGCCGTCTCCTCGACGATTTTGGAACGATCGGCACGTCCGTCGTTCCGGACCTCGGTGTGGGGGTCGCCGTGAGTGACATCGCCGGTTACGACTCCGAGGCGCTGGTTCGTGCGGCCAACGACGCCGCCCTGCGGTCAGCGTCCAGCCCGGATGCTTCCGTCATGATCGCGGGGGC
>DMUE01000042.1:0-960 GCA_003476465.1 Microbacterium sp.
CACCTGCAGCACCGGCACGTCGGCCAGCGGATACATCGCCATGAGCGGAATGAAGGCGCCGTGATCTAGGCGCCGATCGACGTACTGATGGATGCTGCCGGTGGGTCCGGCCAGCAGCGGCGCGACCTCCTGAGCGAGCGCGAGACTGTCGGGCGTCGCGTACTCGGCCTCGTAGTAGCGCCGGTGAAACCCGCCGAAGTCGTAGTACAGCGGCACCTGCGGGTCGGTCGCACCCACCGCGATCGGAGCGTTCTCCCAGTGCGCGGAGACGATCACGATCCCGCGCGGCTTGGGGATGGTCAGGCTCCACTCCAGCAGGGCCTGCAGCCACTGCGGCGAATCCAGCAGAGGTGGTGCGCCGTGCGAGAGGAAGAGGGTCGGCAACGGGCCGTCGGACGGTTCCCATCGCCGTGCGGCGCGAGAACGCTCCTGCGCAGCAGGCAGGAAAGCGTCATACGCACCCATGGGCACGTCCGGGCGGATGGCCTTGAACGAATCGTCTCGAACGACTATGTCAGACACGCCTCATTCAACGCGGTCCGAGCATGCGGTATTCCCTGTATCGCCGAGCGAGTCGAACCAGGGCCTTGACCCTTGATCGTGGACACGGTGTCGTTTCGGTTATGCCGCTTCCGCGAGGGTAGCGGACGTGGTCGCCGCGTAGGCGGTCTCGTAGGTGTTCGGGCTGATGTTGCCGATCGCGGAGTGGCGTCGGCGGGTGTTGTAGCGGCTCGCCCATCGGAACACCGCCCGGTAGGCGGTGGTCTGGTCAGGGAACGCCGACCGCCCGGCGAGGAGCTCGCGCTTGAGCGCGGCGTTGAAACTCTCCGCGAGCGAGTTGTCGGCACTCGTTCCGATCGCACCCATCGACTGGGTCACCTTCAGGTCCTTGCAGAGCTTGACGTAAGCCTTCGAGGTGTAGACCGACCCGTGGTCCGAGTGAAACACGGCCCCGGCGAG
>DMUE01000042.1:1057-5899 GCA_003476465.1 Microbacterium sp.
GCGAGCTGGTGCTCGCGCATCACGCGGGCCACGCGCTTGTGATTCACCCGCTCCTGCGGGAGCACGCCGTCGTTCAAGTCGGCCGTGATCCGCGGTGCCCCGTAGGCGCGGTCGCCGCCCTGATCCGGGTCCTGCAGCACCCGGATCCGCGCCGCCAACGCCGCGTCCGCGGCCTGACGCTCGGCTCGTCCTGGCGCGGCGGCCAGCCACGCGTAGAACGAGGACCGGGCGATCTCGACAATCTCACACAACCGCTTCACGCCATAGGCGTCCTTGTGGTCCTCGACGAACTGGAAGCGGTTCACCAGCTCGTCTCCCCGGCGAAATACTTCGCCGCCTGACGGAGGATGTCCCGTTCCGTCTCGAGCTTGCGGGCCTCGGCCTGCGTGGCCGTTAACTCCGCCTCCAGGCGGGTGATCTTCGCCGCCTGCGACTCCGGTCGCACCGTCGACGCCGCGTGCGTCTGCGTGCCGGCCGTCGTCGTTCCGGAACCGAGCTTGCTGACCCACTCCTTCAACGCGCCCCGGGATATCCCGAGATCGACCGCGATGCCCTTGAGCGTCGCGCCCGGCGTGGACTCGTACAGATCCACCGCCCTGCGTCGGAACTCGTCGGTGTAATTCTTCCTTGCCATCCTTGGATTCTCGCTTCCCCAGCGTCGTGCTGGAATCAGCGTGTCCAAGATCAGGGGTCAAGTCCCCTCGGCGTGTCGTGCGCCTGGTCATCGTCGTCGACGCGGCAGCCGAAAACGATCAGTATCGACGGATTGCGGAACGTACAAATCGAGCAGCCGCCCGTTGCCAACCTTGATTCCGGTCGCGCCGATGTCCAGTAACCGCTGGATCACAATTCATTGCTATTTCACATGCCTATGTAAATCTCGACGGTAAGGCAGGGGATTCATTCGAATACCGAAGGGTGATGATTGATGATGTTGGGACAAAACAGACGCGCCGGAAGGCGCGTCATTTCTATTGTAGGGGCGGTTGCTGGCTCGCTGATGGTGCTCGGAATGATGAGCGCACCCGCACAAGCGGCGAACGACGAGGATCCTGTAGACACCCTGCCTGTTGGGCCTTTGGCGTCTGATGAAGCAGCGGCCATCATTGAAGAGTTCAACCGCACCGGCTTGGTCGAAGGAAGCGAAGCTCCCACCGTTCGCAACGATTTCCGCGCGGAGGCCCCGGCGGAGGTGTTCGAGCTAGCCGACAGTCTCCGCGAACGTTTCGACGGGTCCGAGGGGTACGGTCCAGTCCAGTGGGACAAGAAAACTCGCGAAGTTCGCCTTTGGTGGCACGGCGAGGTTCCGACAGAAGTTCTCGATCTGGCCGACGCGACGTCCGCGGCTGCGGGGGTTCCCGTCACGCTGTCTGAGATGACCTACTCAGCGGCGGAGCTAGGCCTCGCTGCGCAGCAAATACTCGAGTCTCAGACCGCAGAAGACTCCGAAATCCAGTCCGTGACTGCCCTGTTCGATGGCTCAGGGTTGGAAGTCGCTTCGTCAGCACCGGCTGCCGCACGACGCGCGCTCCCCGAAACGACTACCAGCGACTACCTGGGAGCTACAGAGAGATTCCCCGTGCACGTGGTCGAGACAGGCGAAGTGCAACCCGCGAACAACCGGCAAAGCGGTCAGTTCGCTCCCTACGCAGGAGGCGCACGTATCCACAGCCCGTCTGGCGGCGGGTGCACGACCGCGTTCGGCGTAATGATCACCAACCCACGCCCAGACCGCGACAAGCCTCGCGGGATGCTCACTGCACACCACTGCGGAAACTACGCTGGCGGAAACTGGGGTATCCCGAGTTCCGGCTCCGGTTCCCCTTTCTACGGCTACAAGACAACGGAGTACGCGAGCCTGCACCGAGACGCCGCGGTGATGGTGAACAGCCCCGGAGCTTCGGGGGCGCCGGACACCTATCCGCTCTACTACCCGATGATGTACGTCGGAGCGTGGAACGCTGGTTCGCGGTACATCGTCGTCAATGGGCAGACGCCGGTCGTTGGCGCGGACTGGTGCGGCTCCGGCTCATACAGCGGCACGTTCTGCTACAACGAAATCACTCAAACGAACGTCTACGTCGACTACGGCGGTCCGACATCGAATGTCGGCCCTCTCGTTGAAACCGTCAATTACCAGAACATCAATGCCTTCGGACAAGGCGACAGCGGTGGTCCCACTTTCCGCTATGTCAGCGCGACATCAAACGGGGTCTTCGCGACGGGGATCATTTCCGGCATCCGGAACGCGGGAACTACCTGCGAGGGTTACCAGTACTCCGGCCGAAAGTGCTCACGGACTGCTCTTATCTCCCCGATCTACCCCGCTATGGCGAACATGGACGGGGGCCTCACGCTGATGACCAACGCAAACTACTGACCCTCACGGGCACACCGGCGTGTAAGTGCGGTCGTCTCGAGGCGTGTAGCACTGCAATACATCCCCTGCGAACACACTAGACGCGACCCACACCAAGAGAGCGGCGACCACCACAAGCCCAATTACGAGGGCGACGGTGATCGCCGCTCTCCTGCGCTTGCGCTCAGCCATCATCCTTCAACGGTAGCGCCTACGGGCAATGCAATGCTTCTTCGATTGCCCCGCACGGACATCCCACGCCCCCGAATGTTTAGCCGACGTTTCGGAAAGCGCCTGTGTGGTGATCGGAAAGCGTGGGCGCGGCGGTCGGAAAGCGCGCCGCGCCCAGCGGGTGTCTATCCGGCGTGTACCTCTTCCTCGGTGATGGCTGCGGTGTGGCGGCGCATGTTGGGGCCGGCCAGTTGCACGATCTCGGCGTTGGAGATGATCCGGTTCAGGATCGATTCGGCGATCACGGCGTCGTGGAGGGATTTGTACCAGTCTTCGGGATCGAACTGACTGGTCACTGCGGTTGAGCCTCGGCCTTCGCGTGCGGCGAGGATGTTGAGCAGCTCGGCCGCAGTCTCGCTCGTGATCGGGGTCGTGAGGAAATCGTCGAGCACGAGCAGGTCGCAGGAATGCAGCTCGCCCAGGAACCGGAGCCGGGCGGGGTCTGTGTGGTGGTGGACGGCGAGCTGGTTGGCGAGGTCGTCGAGCCGGTAGTACCGGGCGGTGTAGTCGCGTCGGCAGGCGGCGTGCACGAGTGCTTGCGCGAGGTAGGACTTGCCCACGCTCGAGGACCCCAGGACGACGAGGTTCGTGGTGCGGTCGATCCAGTGGCATGCGGCGAGACGGGCGACGACCTCACGGTTCAAGCTGCGCTCGGGGAGGTAGCGGATGTCCTCGACGCACGCGGCCGGGTTCGGGGTGCGGGACGCTTTGAGCAGCTTCATCATGCGCCGCTCACCCCGGGCGGCGGTCTCTTGCTCGAGGGCGTGGCGGATCTTCTGCGAGAACGTCCATTCATCGAAGGTCGGGTCGTTGGCGATGTCGATGACGGCTTCGCCGAACGCGGTCATCCGNNGCGACGATGGCGGAGTATCCGCTCTGGCCCAGGCCTCTGGATCGGCGCTGGGTCTGGCGTCCTGCTCGGCGCGGATCGCCGCGATGGCATGCTTGACGGCGGTGTAGCTGATCTGCCGGGGCCCGTCACCGTCCGTGAGTCTTCGGCAGGCCTGCTCGAGAAGAAACCGGTTCCCGCGCTTTCCGAGGTCGAGGATATTCATGCACGAGCGGAACCCTTGCGCCTCGATCGTCTTCGAATCCAACAGGCGGGTCAGCGCCGTCACGGTCCCAGGGCCGGCTTTCGCGGCCTGGCGGAGGAAGTAGGCGCGGGTCCAGAGCCCGGCCTGATCTTCAAGGTAGGCAGGCGCATGCTCCGGGTCCGTGACGTAGCGGCCCCGATGACTGCCGCGCTGGTGGGTGGCGATGACTTCCCCTCCGGCGAGGACGTCGAGCTTGTCGCCCACGATCCGCACGTCCACCCCGAGACCGGCGAACGCGTATGGGACGGAGTACTTGATGGTGTCGATCTGGATATGCCAGTCGCGATGCACCTTCGCTTTCCGCCACGACACCGGCTCCCACCGCTGTTCGGGCAGCTCGAGCAGCGCCGTCTTCTCGTGCTCGGCGAACCACTCCCAGCGCGATCGCTGATCCCCGCGGAACGGGGTTCGGTGGTTGATCCATCCCACCCGCTCGGCGATCGCTTCGTTCAGGTCGTCGAGCGAGGTGAACATGCGGTCGGCGAGGTAATGGATGACCCAGTTCGTGACGACCTTCACGCCGGACTCGACGTGGCCCTTATCTCTGGGAGCCGCGGATCTGGTCGGGACCGCAGCCGTCCGATAATGCTCAAGGAACCCAGCGTAGGAGGAGTTCACGTCTCGAGCTCGTTCGCTCTTGCTGATCTGGTTTGACGCCGTCGATGCGTTATCGGGCACCACCAGCAGCGTGACGCCGTCGATGTATTCGAATGCTCGCCGGTGCGCGTCAGCCCAGGCGGGGAACTTCTCGTCCAGACACCCGTACGCGAACACGAGCCCGGAGTAGGGCAGTGACGCCACGAACACCGACACCGGCGTGACCTGCCCGGAGATCGGGTCGACGATCTGCATCCGGGTGCCCGCCCAATCAACCTGCATCGTATGCCCGGGGACGTGCTGGATCGGGGCGGTGAGGTCGTTGACCCGCACGTGCTCGGCGACGATCTGGCAGAACCGTTCGTACCCGTAGTGGCTGCGGCCGTCGGGAGCGTCGACTTGCAGATACTGCGCCCACAACACTTTCAGCGGGGGCTTGTTCCGCCCCAGCCTCGCAGCGACGACCTTGTCGATATCGACCGGCACGAACTCGCCGGTGACGCTCTTGCGCCCGTCGGAGAACAACCCGTCAACGTCTTCGCGTGAGAGCGCGTCGACCTG
>DMUE01000164.1:0-1707 GCA_003476465.1 Microbacterium sp.
AGGTGGGTCTTGACCGTGTTCGTCGAAACGAAGAGGGTGCGTGCGATCTCGCTGTTCGACAGGCGTGTCGGGAGGTAGTCGAGCACCTCCCGTTCGCGCTCGGTCAGCGGTGCCTCCAGCTGCTCCGCACCGGCGGCGTCGTCGCGCACCACTGATCGGGAGATGATCGAGCGGGCGAAGCCCTGCGACCCACGGAGCACTTCCCTTCGCAGCATCCGGTGCACCGCAGCCTGCTCGAGGAACGGTGCGCGCAGCCCTTCTGGCTCAGCCAGCTCAAGGGCGCGCTGGAGCTCGGGGGCAGCGTGGCTGCGCGCTCCGCTCTCGGCCGCGACCGCAGCCGTCCGAATGTGGTGCCCGATAGCGGACCGCAGGCTGATCCCATCGGCTGAGTGCGTGGCGAGCGGCGTCAGCGTCGCCGGCTTCGAGTTCGAGGTCGATGAGCTGCGGAGTCAGGGTGCGTGCCTGTGGGCTGAGGTCGAGAAGACCCCGCGCTTGGTCGCGCTTGCCCGTCGCGATCAGCAGGCGCAGCTCGAGCGCCTGGCGGAGACCTGTCACGATCTTCGGTTCCCGCGGGTTGTGGCGAGTGGATCGCAGTTGGGTCAGGGCTACATCCGGACTTTCCCAGAGTGCCGTCTGCTCGACCTCCAAGAGATGCTGAATGGCCACATTCGCGGCCAGCCTGGTCGTGTGCGCCCGGATACCGGACTCGCCGAGGTGATAGGCAGCCATGTTCTGATCGAGCTGGTCGAGCGCGACTCTTACGAGCGCGAAATGCGCGAACGCCAGGCTGTGATGATACGTGATGCCGTTGGCTTCAGCCACTTCCAGTGCAGCCATCGCGTTCGATCGCGCCTCGTTCGCGTGCCCGGCCAGTGCGCGCGCGAGAGCGAGCCCGCCCAGTACGTAGATCTTCCACACCCGGTGTTGCGCGCCAGGAAGGTTGCGGACCGCGCTGAACTTGGCCGCACTGCGATCGAGATCACCGTCGAACAGCAGCGCAACGGCGGTCATGCATTCGGCCAGAAACTCGACACTGTCACGTCCGCCGACACCGAGGAAGTCGATAACGATGTCGTCGGCGGTTCGCACTAGCCCCGTGGCCGTCTCCGCCGCCTTGAATACCTCGGCCATCGGCAGATCGTCCAGCCCTGCGCACGCGTACAGGGCCGCGGCCGCGGCCGAATCTCCGTCTGAGAGATCGGCTCGACGCCGCAGTCGGCGGTACGTCTCCACCGCCTCGTCGGTCTGGAACGCCGCTATCTGTGCAGCGAGCAGGTTGACTTCCACCGCCGCCGACAGCGATGGGTCGACGCTGCGGGCCGCCTCGAGCCAGCGGGCCAGGGTCGCGGCTTCCCCACGCTCGAACGAGTCCTGCCCGTGTGCGATGATCAGGTCGGCGACCTGGCCGGGTTCGCCAGCGGCCAGCGACTGCTCGACCGCATCGGCGAAGTAGCCATGATCGAGCAGCCACTGCGCAGCCCGGCGGCGAAGTCGCGGCTCCTCTCCGGGTTGAACGCGGAGTCGATAGCGCAGCAGATCGGCGAAGAGGTGATGGTAGCGAAGTCGCCCGCCCGCAGTACCCGGATGCACCAGGAACAACGAGCGCCGTGCCAGGAGGACCAGCATCTCAGCACCGTTCCCGTCACCCGTGACGACCGACACCGCCTGGTCCGCCTCGTCCGGGTTGTGCGGGGAACGATGACCTTC
>DMUE01000164.1:1744-3351 GCA_003476465.1 Microbacterium sp.
GTGTTGTCGACGTTGTCGAGCGCGGGGTGCGGGTGACCACAACCCTCAGGGCCGGTGAGGTGACGGGACTGATGCTGGAGTCGGGCGGGGCCGCACCGCAGCAGATCTCCCGCGAGGAGCTGCTCGCACTGTACAACGACACCCATGCGTTCTGGCAGAGCTGGCTGGCCAAGTCGACCTATACCGGACGATGGCGCGAGGCAGTCACCCGCTCCGCGATGACCCTCAAGCTGCTCACCTATGCCCCCACGGGGGCGATGGTCGCCGCCCCGACCTGCTCACTCCCGGAACAGATCGGCGGCGAACGCAACTGGGACTATCACTATACCTGGGTACGGGACGCCTCCTTCTCTGTGCATGCACTGCTCGGTCTCGGCTATAAGGACGAGGCCGCGGCATTCGTGTCCTGGCTCGGCGATCGCATCGCAGACAGCGCCGGTGCGGCATCCGGGCCATTGAAGATCATGTACCGCGTCGATGGCTCGTCGGACATCTCGGAGGAGACGCTGGCCCACTTCGACGGCTACCGGGGATCACACCCGGTGCGTATTGGCAACGGCGCGGCCGATCAGCTCCAGCTGGACATCTATGGCGAGGCCATGCACGCGATCTATCTGGCTGACGCGCATGGTCTCCCCCTCTCACACACCGCCTGGACCCAGGTTCGCGAGATCATCAACTGGGTGTGCGAGAACTGGGACAGGCCCGAAGAGGGCATCTGGGAGACACGTGGCGGGCAGCAGTCGTTCACGTATGGTCGACTCATGTGCTGGGTGGCGCTCGATCGAGCCATCCGCCTCGCCCAATCAAACGGGCGACCTGCATCGATCCTCCGCTGGACTCTCGAACGGGACCGCATCTACGAGCAGATCATGACGAGAGGATGGAACCCGGACCGCAAGGCATTCGTCCAGCACTACGACACGGACGTGCTCGACGCCTCGCTGCTGCTGATGCCGCTCATGGGCTTCATCGCCCCTCAAGATCCGATGTGGACCTCGACCATGGATGCCGTCGACGACGAGCTGGTCTCGGACAGCCTCGTCTATCGATACAACCCCAGCGCATCACCTGATGGACTGCGCGGCTCGGAGGGCACCTTCACACTCTGCTCCTTCTTCTACGTCGATGCCCTCGCCCGGTCTGGACGCCTCGACGAATCGCAGCTGACCTTCGAGAAGATGATGACCTACGCCAATCACCTCGGCCTCTTCGCCGAAGAGATCGGGCTCACTGGTGACCAGCTCGGGAACTTTCCCCAAGCCTTCAGTCACCTCGCTCTGATCAACGCCGCCGTGAACCTCGACTACCAGCTCGACTACGGGGCGGACCAAGTCGACCCCGTGCTCAAGGCCGGCTTCCGTGGCACGACCGTAGTCCTGCATTGCTTCGCGGCTCCGTTGCCGGTGGAACCGACGGCTACTTCGCCGGCTCACCCGCGAGCCCTGGTACGACGGACGCTCGTTCAACCGAGACGACGTCGTGACGGTGACGATCTCGTACCGCCTGGGCTTCGACGGCTTCGGCTGGATCGAGGATGCCCCGTCCAACCGAGGCGCGCGCGACTGGCTGCTGGCACTTCGGTGGGTCCAGGAGAACTTTTCAGC
>DMUE01000147.1:0-8813 GCA_003476465.1 Microbacterium sp.
CCCGCCGTCGGCTCCAGGCAGTCGTTCTGAGCCATCTCCAAGCCCGCGAGGGGCTCGCCGTCCGATCCGACGAAACCGACCAGGTTGCCGCCCACAGCGCCGTCCGGGTAGCTGCGCGTGGGGTGGGGCGTCGTATACAGGAAGGGCAGATCGAGGTCGGTCAGGGCCTGGAACTGATCGGTCGAGAGTCCCTTCGCGATCTGCGCCCACTTCGAGTCGGGGTTGTCGGCGAGCACATCCGCGACGATGTGCTGGACCTCCTCGGGCGTCTGGCCGGTGACGCTGGCGATCTGAGCCGCCTGCTCGGGCCACAGTTGCTCCACCGTAATGCCTTCGGGCACCTGCTGGTGCAGGATGTTCTGCGGGTCGACCTGGGTGTCGTAGAGCATGGTGTTGCTCGCCAGCACCGCGCCCGCCTCGTCGACGATGGCGCCTCGAGCACCGAGCAGTTCACGCGACGCCCCGATTCCCACCCCGAGCGAGTCGGCGCGGTGGTCGTCGGCGTTCACGACCTGGATGTCGACGAGGCGCACGACGAACACCCCGAGAATCGACAGTACGACGGCCAGGGCCACCACGGTGCGGCGGCGGGGTGAGCGCGTGGTGCGTGTGGTCATGGGTGCGTCGCTGCTTTTCGCATGTCGGTTCCGGTGGCGATTCTGGGATCAGCGGGTCTGTGGCGCGGGCAGGCCCTCGGACAGGGCGGGCGGGCCGTTTTCGACCGGGGCGGAGGGCGCGGCCGGAACCTCGGGCAGACCCTGGATCGTCGCGTCGGGGGCGGTCACCAGCGGAGCGGTCGCGACCAGCGCATTCGGCACACTTGCGCGACCGATCGCGTCGACCGTGGACTGCCCCGGCGCCGCGGCCCCGCTTCCGAGGATGGCACCGTCAGACAGTCGGAGGTACGAGGGCGCTTCGTTGATCACCATCCCGAGCGCGGATGCGTTGGCGGCGAGATACTGCGGAGAGCTCAGACCGACGAGCTGCTGGGTGAGCGACTGCTGTTCGTACTGCAGCGCGGTCACCTGCTCACGGAGCTCCCGTTCCTCGTACACACCCTGGGTCATCGCGATCGAGAGTCCCATCTGCGCCGCCGCGATGGCCAGCGCGCTGCTCAGCGCGATGATGGCATACGCCAACCGAGGACGGCGGCGGCGCGCGGGGGCACCATCGATGGCCTTCAGCCGACGGTGATCCGGGCGGGGAGCCGATCCCGGTACGACGGGGACGGCGGTTGCGAGACTCATGCGGCCCTCGCTCTCTCTGCGGCACGGAGACGGACGGGCGTGGCCCGGGGGTTTCGTTCCCGCTCGTCCTCGGGGGCGAGTTCTGCTCCCTTGACGAGCAAGCGGAACTGCGGCGCGTGCTCGGGGAGTTCGACGGGCAGGCCGGCGGGTGCCGTGGAGGCTGAGGCATCCGCGAACGCCCGCTTGACGATCCGATCCTCGAGGGACTGGTAGGCGAGAACGACGATGCGACCCTTGACGGCGAGCAGGTCGAGGGCGGCGGGGATCGCGCGCTCGACGGCGGCNNAGGGCGCCCTCGGAGTACCTCGCGATGACGTCCGCGGCGGTCGGACCATCCGTCTGATCCATCCGCATGTCGAGCGGAGCGTCCCGCGAGTACGCGAACCCGCGGTCGGATTCGTCGAGTTGGAGGGACGAGACCCCGAGGTCGAAGAGGATCGCGTCGACTCGTTCGTAACCTGCGGATGCCGCAGCGCGGGCGATGTCGTCGTAGACGGTGTGCACGAGAGTGACGCCATCACCGAAGCGCGCGAGGCGCTCCCCCGCGAGGCGGAGCGCCTCGGTGTCGCGGTCGAGTCCGATCAGGTGGATGCCGGGAAAGCGCTCGAGGAAGGCCTCGGAGTGGCCGCCCATGCCGAGGGTCGCGTCGACGAGCACGGCGCCCGGGCGCTGGAGCGCGGGGGCGAGCAGCTCGACGCAACGCTCGAGCAGAACGGGAGTGTGACGGCCGCGGGTTTCCATGAAGCGAGGGGCGTGATCCCCGGGTCCTGATCCCCATCCGCTCCGACCTGGCACCGGGGAAGTGTGTCAGGGCGTGGCGGCTGGGAGTCAGGACCAGGGGCTCAGAAGAGGCCCGGGATCACCTCCTGCTCCAGATCGGAGTACGACTCTTCGTTGGCGGCGGCATAGGTGCTCCAGGCATCCGAGTTCCAGATCTCGGCATGTGCGCCCACGCCGGTGACGATCAGTTCCTTCTCGAGTCCCGCGTACGCGCGGAGGTGGGTAGGTACCGTGATGCGGTTCTGCGAGTCGGGCATCTCGGCGCTGGCACCCGACAGGAACATGCGCAGGAAGTCGCGCGCCTGCTTGTTGCTGAGCGGCGCCTCGCGGATCCGCTCGTGCACGCGTTCGAACTCGTCGGAGCTGAAGACGTAGAGGCAGCGTTCCTGGCCGCGGGTTATGACGATGCCCCCGGCGAGGTCCTCGCGGAACTTTGCGGGCAGGATGACGCGTCCTTTTTCGTCGAGCTTGGGGGTGTAGGTGCCGAGAAGCATCGACGTGTGCCCCCCTTCGCCCGGCCCGCCTCAGGTTTGCCCCACTTTACTCCACTTCCATCCACTTACCTACTATCTCGCACCACCAATCCGCTCGGTCACCCTCGAGCGACCGAACATGCGAGAGGAACAAAGTCACCCGCGCGACGAAAATCACCCCCGATGGGCCTCCGGGGGCGCTTCGCTCCTCTCGAATGTTCGCGGAAGGACGCGGAAGTTCGGACTGCAGGCGAAAGCGCGCACGAAAAAGGGGCCGACCCGAAGGTCGACCCCGAAAAGTGGAGGAAGGTGGAGGGTTAGTGGCCGTCCTGGCGGCGGTCCCACCGGTCGTTCATGCGGTCCATGAAACTGACCTGCGGCGCTCGGCGCGGTGCGCTCGGACTGCCGGAGGCGGGCAGGCGGGTCACGTCGACACGCGTGGGCGTGACCGCGAGGACCACTCCCCCGAGCATCGCGACGAATCCGAGTACGCCGATAACGATGAGCTGGGTCACGACACCGGCAACCAGCGCCCCGATCCCGACCAGCACGAGGATCGCACCGATCGTGACGTTGCGGTAATTAACAGCGCGTCCCTCGCGGTCCGCACTGACGACATCGGCGTCGTTGCGCAGCAGATGGCGCTCCATCTCATCGAGAAGGCGCTGCTCCTGTTCGGAGAGTGGCATCGGTCCCCCGTGGGTCTCAAGATCGCGTCGCAGTCTACTCGCGTCGCCGCTCACTAGGCTAGGCCCGTGCAGGCTTCCCCGGATGCGATCGAAGCGGTTTCACAGCGACTGGTGAGATTCGTTTCAGCNNCCTGCCCGACGAGATCACCGCCGCCGCCGCTTCCCTGGAGATATTCCATGCGGCGGCGCTCGTGCACGACGACATCATCGACAACTCCGACACCCGGCGCGGCAGGCCGGCCACTCACCGCGCCTTCGAGTCCGCGCATCTCAGCGGAGGGTGGACCGGGGATGCCGAGGCCTATGGCCGATCGTCCGCGATCCTCGCCGGCGACCTTCTCGTAGCGTGGAGCGACGACCTGTTCGAGGAGGGGATCGACCAGATCGCCCCCGAGCGTGCGCGGGCCGCTCGCCGTCACTACGCCGAGATGCGTCGCGACGTCACGGTGGGTCAGTATCTCGACATCGCGGCCGAGACCGTACCCACGCCCGACCGGGAGCAGCTCGACCTGGCGCTTCTCGTGGCGTCGTTCAAATCGGCGCGCTATTCGGTGCAGCAGCCGCTGCTCATCGGAGCGACGATCGGCGGCGCACGGCCCGACCAGTACCAGGCGCTCCGGGCGTTCGGTCACCCGGTCGGTATGGCTTTCCAGCTACGCGACGATGTGCTGGGCGTCTTCGGCGATTCGGCCGCCACGGGCAAGCCGAGTGGCGACGACCTGCGGGAGGGCAAGCGCACCGCCCTCATCGCGTTCGCCCGCCAGGCGGTTCCCGCGCCCGTTCGGCGCACCCTGGACGAGTTGGTCGGCGATCCGGATCTCGAAGAAGGCCAGGTGCGGATGCTGCAAGACGTCATCCGCGAGAGCGGCGCACTCGCCCGGGTGGAGGACCTGATCTCCTCCTACGCCCGAGACGCAGACCGCGCCCTCTCGGGCGTAGCACTGGAGAACGCCTCGGTCGGCGCCCTCCGCGACCTCGCCCGCGCAGCGGCCCACCGCACTTTCTGAGCGCAGCGCCGCGAACTTCGACACTCCGGCCGTGGGCTCAACCGAGCGACTGAGCGACGCGTCGAACCTCGCTCTTTCGTCCCGCGCGCAGAACGGCGATCGGAGCTTTCCCGATCGTCTCTTCGGTTTCCATCAGCCACTCGACGATCTCGTCGTTGGTGAAGCCTCGATCGAGCAGAACCATGACCGTGCCACGCAAAGGTGCGAGCGGACGCCCGTCGACGAGAAAATCGGCGGGGATCTTGAGGACGCCGTCCACGCGCATTGCGACCAGGTGGTGGTCATCGAGGAGCCGTCGCACGCGGCCGGGCGTTTCGCCCATCAACTGGGCGACAGCGGGAAGGGTCAGCCATTCGGCGCCAGAGATCCAGGGGGGTGTCTCACTCACCAGGCCAGTGTGCCACGCCGAGCGGACCAAGGCACTGGCGGGCTGTCGTCCGGCGGACCACACCACTCGCGTCACAGGAGCATCCTGGCCCTCCCCTATCACTTCAGTTGACTTCCATTGACATGCGTGACAGCGTTTCTGGAAGTCGGATCGAGGAGAAACCGCCGTGCGCACATCACTCAAGACGCTCGTGCGGCCGAACCGTGCGCGCTTGACCGTGCCGGCAGCACTGCTCGGCACGCTCGCCGCCTCGCTGGTTGCCACGCCCTCCGAGGCCGATCCCCTCACCAGCCAACGAGACCAGCGCTCGTCGTGGCGCGGGCTCCCCGCCGCGCCCGCCCCGACCACCCACACCGTTGCATCGGGCGAGAGCGTGTGGTCGATCGCGACATCCCACGGCCTCCGGCCCGCCGACGTGCTCGCCTGGAACGGACTCGACTGGGCGGGCGTCATTCGTCCCGGCCAGGTTCTGAAACTCACTGCGCCCGCCGCCGCGGCACCGACGGCGCCAGCGGCCACAGCGATGATGTCGCACACGGTGGTACCCGGAGACACGTTGACCGCAGTCGCCCGGCGTCACGGCATCGAACTCCGCGCGCTCTTCGAAGCAAACGGGCTCGGCTGGAGCTCGGTCATCTACCCCGGCCAGACCCTGAACGTGCCCGGCGCGACGACCGCCGCCGCGGCGTCTTCCGCCCCGGCCCCTGCGCCTGCCGCAGCCGGGGCGAGCCACACCGTCGCCCCGGGCGACACGCTCTCGGGGATCGCGAAGAAGTATGGGGTGACCCTCGCCGCCGTGTTCGAGGCGAACGGGCTCGGCGCCGGGTCGGTCATCTACCCCGGCCAGGCGATCGCCGTGCCCACGTCTTCCGCCCCCCCGGCACCCGGAGCATCCGTCGCACCCGCGGCATCCGTCGCCGGGCTCGACGACGAACAGATCGGCAACGCGCGCCTGATCATCCAGATCGGTCGCGAACTGGGCGTCTCGGACCGGGGTGTGACCATCGCGCTGGCCACCGCGATGGTCGAGTCGTGGATGCGCAACCTGGACTGGGGCGACCGCGACTCGCGCGGGCTCTACCAGCAACGGCCGAGCACCGGGTGGGGCTCCCCCGCCGAGGTCCGAGACGCATCACGTTCTATCCGAGCCTTCTACGGGGGCCCGTCCGACCCCAATGGCAACCGCACCCAGGGGCTTCTCGACGTCGACGGCTGGGAGAGCATGGGCTTCGCACAGGCCGCTCAGGCCGTCCAACGCTCGGCGTTCCCCGATCGGTACGCCGCCTGGGAGGGTGCCGCCCATCAATGGATCGCCGCGCTCGGATGACCCGCGCCCGGAACCCCGGGGGTGAGGCGCTCCCGGGGCCAGTGCCATTGCTTCCGTAGACTTCACTCGTGAGTACGAGCCAGCAAGCCGACCCCCTCATCGGGCGGCTCGTCGACTCTCGATATCGTGTTCGCGCGCGGATCGCCCGCGGCGGTATGGCCACAGTGTACGTGGCGACCGACCTTCGTCTCGAGCGCCGTATCGCCCTGAAGGTGATGCACGGGCACCTGAGCGACGATGCGGTGTTCCAGACGCGCTTCATCCAGGAAGCACGAGCCGCCGCCCGACTGGCCGATCCCAACGTCGTCAACGTCTTCGACCANNCGGGCCGGCATCGTCCACCGCGACGTCAAACCCGAGAACATCCTGCTGGCCGAGGACGGCCGCATCAAGATCGGCGACTTCGGCCTGGCGCGGGCGACGACGGCGAACACGGCCACGGGCCAGATGCTGATGGGCACGATCGCCTACCTCGCACCCGAGCTGGTGACCCGCGGCCAGGCCGATGCCCGCAGCGACATCTACGCCCTCGGCATCATGCTGTACGAGATGCTCGTGGGCGAGCAACCGTACAAGGGCGAGCAGCCCATGCAGATCGCCTACCGCCACGCGACAGACACGGTGCCTCGGCCCAGCGCGAAGAATCCGCAGATCCCCGAACCGCTCGACGAACTCGTGCTGTGGGCGACGGAGAAGAACCCGGACGACCGCCCGGATGACGCATCCGTCATGCTCGACCGGCTGCGCGAGATCGAGCGCGACCTGGGTGTCGCNNGGATGGTGGTTCGGATCCGGTCCCGGGTCTCTCGTGGCGGTTCCGGATGTCTCGGGTTCGACCTTCGAAGACGCCTCGGCGCGCCTCGCGCAAGACTCGCTCATCGCGGCACAGGGCGAGGGAGAGTACAGCCTCGAGGTCGCAGCGGGGCTCGTGCTGTACACGGATCCGGGCCCCGGGGAGCGGGTGGACAAAGAAGCGACGGTGTCGGTCATCCTCTCGCTCGGCCCTCAGCCGCACGACCTGTCGGCGCTCGCGGGCCAGCCCGAAGACGCCGTGCGCACAATGCTGAGCAGCGTCAACATCACCGTGAGGGACAACGTGAACGAGTTCACGGATGCCGCTTCCGGCACGGTACTCACCGCTCTCGCGCAACCCGTGACCGGCGACCCGTTCGACGTCTCGAACGGCGGCACGGTGCTGGAGGGCAGCACCGTCACCCTGACCGTTTCCCTCGGGCCCGTGCCCGCCGTGGAGGGCCTGAGCGCCGAGGCCGCGACATCCGCTCTCCAAGGCGTGGGCTTGCAGGTCGCGGGAACCCGTGATGAGGAATTCTCGGACGACATCGGCGCGGGCGACGTCATCGGCATCCGCGGCCAGCCGGAGGGCCGCAATTGGATGCCCGGCGACTCGGTAACGCTCGTGGTCTCGAGGGGCCCGCAGCCGTATCCGATTCCCGACGTGCGCGATCTGACGCGCGATGCCGCGCGCGAGGCGTTGGAGGACGCGGGGTTCACCGTCGACTTCGCCCCATTCTTCGCGGCTCCGTTCCCGAACCAGCTCACGCGAGTCACGGGAACAGACCCGGCGCCAGGTGCAGAACGCATCCTCGGCACGTCCGTCTATCTGCAGATCAGCGCGTTCGGCTAACACCCATTCGAGCCGTCACAAACTGCTCGATCTGGGTCTCGGATCGAACGTTTTGTGACAGGTCGAGCCATCAGGCGCCGAAGAAGCGGGCCTCGAGCGCCCGGTGCACACGGGCGACCAGCGCGGCCTCATCGACCAGGTCCGCTGCGCCGATCTCGATCACGCGGTATCCCGCGTCCTCGAACAGCTGACGCCGGGTCAGGTCGTCGAGCCAGCGCTTTCGCGACGTGCGGTGCTCGTCGCCCTGATACTCGATCAACAACCGCGCATCTCGGTATCCCAGATCGGCATGACGGATGCCTCGGGCTGTCGTCACCGCGAACTGCACCTCGGGCTCAGGCAACCCTCCCGCCACCAGAATCAGTCGCACCAGGGACTCGCGGGGTGAGTCGACGGGGTGGCGCAGCCGTGGCAGGGCCCACGCGAGACTCGCAGCCCCGCGCCGCGATCCGTGCTCTCGTACGGCCGCGGTCAACTCGGCGCTCTCGGCGAGCGGACGCGTGCGTCCGCCCGCTGTGCGGGTGCCGCTGATCGCATGGTCACCGATCGCCACGAGCCACCTGCGGTCGATCCGCGCCGCCCGTCCGAGCTCGGCGAGGTGACACCAGGTGCGCGTGGGCGCGACCACAGGTAGATGGGCGAGAAAGGTGACCGGCGTATCGGTGTCGCCGGTCTGCCGCCCCGCAATACCCGGCCGACGCATCCGTCGCGCGCCGATGGTCAGAACGTCGAGCGGATCCGATGCCCCGCGCTCATCGGGCAACGGTAAGCCGAGCAACGCCGCCGCGGTCAGGTGGCTGAAGACCTGATCGTTGCTCATCAGCGGAAGCAGCGCCGTGCAGCGATCGATCAGGCTCGTGGGATCCGCGCCCACGCCGGTCACTCGGACTTATCCACATCCATTGCTCGTCGAACTGTCACAGAACGCTCGATCCTGTGCACGGATGCAGCGGCCTGTGACAGCTCAAGCCCACGGCGCCGCGAGGGTCAGAGCTTTTCGAGTTCCTCGGCGACGAGGAACGCCAGCTCGAGGCTCTGCATGTGGTTCAGGCGTGGGTCGCACAGGCTTTCGTAGCGTGTGGCCAGGGTGGCCTCGTTGATCATCTCGGAGCCACCCAGGCACTCGGTGACATCGTCGCCGGTGAGCTCGACGTGGATGCCGCCCGGGAACGTGCCGACCGCGCGGTGCGCGTGGAAGAAGCCGCGCACCTCGTCCACGACGTCATCGAAGCGCCGGGTCTTGTACCCGGTCGGCGT
>DMUE01000147.1:8822-9205 GCA_003476465.1 Microbacterium sp.
AGGAAGTGTGCCGACGTGTTGTACGGCGTGCCGGTGCGGGAATCGATGCGCGTCATGGGGCGCTCGTAGTCCATCAGCAGGCCCTCGTGTCCCGTGTAGAACTCCACACGACGCAGGTCGTCGAAGTCGGCGCCCGCGGCCTCCATGAACTTGATCGCGCGATCGATCTCGCCTGCGACGCGCTCGTAGCGCTGGTTGGCCGGGTTCTCGGCGAAGCCCTTGTTCCAGCTGTGCACCTCGCGCAGGTCGGCGAAGCCACCCTGCGTGAACGCGCGAATGAGGTTCAGCGTCGACGCGGCCGTGTGGTAACCCTTGAGCAGCCGCCCCGGGTCGGGCTGGCGCGAGCTTTCCGTGAAGTCGTAACCGTTGACGATATCGCCGCG
>DMUE01000101.1:0-11644 GCA_003476465.1 Microbacterium sp.
CAGCGCCGCGACGATGCCGGTGACCAAGGTGTCCGCGCCGAGCTCGCGCCCATCGCTGGCGGGCAGCGGCAAGCGGTCCACGCTCGCGAGCAGAGCACCGAGATCCGACATCGCCTGATCCACGCTCCCGCGGAACGGGCACTCCTGCGTCGTCAGGCATGCGGCCATGTACGCCCGGAGGGCATTCTCGAATCCGATCGCCTGTTCGGTGCCGACCTCGAGCCCCGAGATCGACGGATCGATCGCGCCATCCAGCACCATGCGCCCGACGTTGCCGGGGTACAGCTCGGCATACGTCGCCCCGAGGAAGGTGCCGTACGAGTACCCGAGGTAGTTCAGCTTGTCGTCGCCCAGCACGCCGCGCAGCAGATCCATGTCGCGCGCCGCGTTGGTCGTGGTGATGAAGGGCAGGATGCCCTGGCTGTTCTCCTCGCACGCCTCGGCGAATGCCGCGTTGCGCTCGGTCAGCTCGTCCTCCCACTCCTGGGAACCGCGCGGGTTCTCGGGGATCTCGTAGAGGTACGCATCCATCTCCGCGGCGTCGAAACAGCGCACTGCGGTCGATGACCCCACCCCGCGCGGGTCGAATCCGATGACGTCGTACGACTCCTGCAGGGCGGACCCCACGGCGAAGTCGAGCGAATCGCGAATGAGCCCCACACCGCTCGCGCCGGGGCCGCCCGGGTTGGTCAGCAACGACCCGATGCGGTCGGGCCCCGTGGCGGCGGCACGGATGACCGACAGCCCGATCGTGCCCGCAGCGGGGTCTTCCCAGTCGAGCGGCGCCGTGACGGTCGTGCACTCGAAGCCGCCGCAGTCGTTCCACGACAGTTCCTGTTCGTAGAACGCGTCCGGGTTGCCGGGGTCTTCGATCGTGGGGGCCGACGAAGCGGTTTCTTCGGGGATGGCCGCGTAGAGGCATCCGCTCAACGTCACGGATGCCGCGACGAGAGCGATTGCGGCGCGGATGGCTCGGCCGGCGCGGGGCGCGCGGCCCCGACGTTCGGTGCGGTTCACGAGATCCTTCCGGTCGCCACGGTCACGAGCATGCTCTCGAGGGCGAGGGCGGGCGCGGCGTTCTGTTCAAGGTTACGACGGGTCACCTGCAACTGATCGAGCACGTCGAGCGTGCGCTGCGGTGTCCACGCGGATGCGGCGGCTTGCAACTCTGCGGCCAGTTCGACATTCACCAGGTCGGTGTCGCGGCCGTACTGCAGCATGACGATGTCGCGGAACATCGACTGCAGATCGGTCAAGACCCGATCGATCCCGTCTCGAAGGCTGCGGGTCGCACGCCGCTTCTGGTCGTCATCGAGTGCGCTCAGCTGCGAGCGCACGGAGGGCGGGACCGCCTGCCCCTCCCTCACGCCGATCGTGCGGAGGAATTCTGCGCGCTCGGTCGCGTCTCGCTCGGCGGTCAGCGCCTTCGCATCGTCGGTCGCCAGCTCGACGATCCGTGCCGCCACGGCGACGGCATCCCCGACGTTGCGCACCGCGAGCACGGCTCGAAGTGTCTCATCGCGGCGGGCACGGGCGGATTCATCCGTCGCCAGTCGCTGGGCCATTCCGATGTGGCGCTGCGCGTGCCGCGCGGCCTGCTCGGCGATCTCGGCCGACGCACCCGTGCGATCGGCGACCAGACGGGCGACATCCGCGACCTCGGGTTCGCGCAGCCGCACCGAGCGGACGCGTGAGCGGATCGTCGGCAGAAGGTCCGCCTCGCTCGGCGCACAGAGCAGCCAGACGGTGCGCTCCGGAGGTTCTTCGAGCGACTTGAGCAGCACGTTCGAGGTACGCTCCGTCATGCGGTCCGCGTCTTCGACCACCATCACGCGGTGTCGCCCGAGCGACGGCGAGTACGCCGCGCGCTCGACCAAGCGGCGCGCCTCGTCGATCGTGATGATCACACGTTCGGTGCGGAGCGCCGAGAGGTCGGGATGCGTACCCGCGAGCACCTGACGCATGGTGCCCTCATCGTGCTCGTCAAGCGCGATCAGCGCGGCGGCGAATGCGTATGCGAGGGTGGAACGCCCCGAACCCGGGGGCCCCGTGAGGAGCCAGGCGTGCGTCATCCCGTCGGCGTCGCCGCGCGCTGCCGACGAGAGGGCTGCCACTGCCTCATCCTGGCCCCACACAGCACCCCAGGGCAGAGCGGCGGGAGCGGACGAGGGCACTCCCTCAGACTAGTCGGGACTGCCGACGCGGCCCTGTTCCGGACAACACTCCGGAACAGTTGCCGCTCCGGGCACCGCAAACGAGGCTCGAGCCGCGCGCAGGCCGAAACTGCCGGAATGTTGTCCGCACCTGAGTCCCACCCGGCCCGCGGGGAGCCCCGACGCGTCGGAGTTACAGCAGGGGCTCGACGCGGGCGCGGACGCGCGCGGCGAGTTCGGTGGCCGGCAGCGTTGCATCCAGCACCAGGAAGCGCTCGGGCTCGGNNTCGGCGTCGAGTCGCGCGCGGGCCGCGGCAGGATCCAGGTCGAGCAGCACCGTCACGTCGGGCAGCGCCCCACCCGTCGCCCAGAGCGACAGGTCACGCACCGCGGCGGCGTCGAGCACGCGCCCCGCGCCCTGGTAGGCGACGGACGAGTCGAGATACCGGTCCTGCACGACCACGTCACCCCGCTCGAGCGCCGGAAGGACCACCGTCTGCACGTGCTGCGCCCGATCGGCCGCGTACAGCAGCGCCTCGGCTCGCGGATCGACTTCACCCCGGTGGTGCAGCACTATGTTGCGGATCAGCGCCCCGACCTCGGTGCCGCCCGGCTCTCGGGTACGCACGACAGTGCGGCCGGATGCCTCGAGCCACTCCTGCAGCAGCGCCGCCTGTGTGGTCTTCCCGGCGCCGTCGCCGCCCTCGAGGGTGATCCACAGGCCCGGGCGCGAGGGACTCGCCGCTCCCCCGGCATCCGTCATCACTTCTTCTTCGCCGGCGCCTTGCGAGTCGCAGGCTTGCGCGCCGTGCGCTTGGGCGCCGGGCCTTTGGCGCGCTTGTCGGCGAGGATCTGCACGGCGCGCTCGAAGTCGATGTCCTCGACCGACTCGCCGCGCGGGATCGTCGCGTTCGTCTCGCCGTCGGTGACGTAGGCGCCGAAGCGGCCGTCGCGGATGCGAATCGGCTTGCCGCTGACGGGGTCGGCCTCGAACTCCTTCAGGGCGCTCGACGGNNTCGAGCAGGCGCAGGGCCGTGTCGAGGTCGATGGTGTCGACCGACATGCTCTTGAACAGCGAAGCGGTGCGGGG
This sequence comes from Microbacterium sp., assembly GCA_003476465.1. Classification (GTDB taxonomy): domain Bacteria; phylum Actinomycetota; class Actinomycetes; order Actinomycetales; family Microbacteriaceae; genus Microbacterium. Next base: position 3,244 of record DMUE01000101.1, read on the forward strand.
CTTGGGCGCCGCTTCCTTCTTCGCGCCGCGCTTCTTCGGTGCGGGGGCGTCCACGACCTCCCCGGTCGCCTCGTCCACGCCCGCGGGCTCCTCGGGCTCGAGTTCCTGAACATAGGGTCCGTAGCGGCCGTCCTTGACGACGATGAGCTTGTGCGTCTCGGGGTGCTCGCCGAGCACGCGGTCGCCCGCGACCGGCGCGTCGATGAGCTCCTGCGCCTTGGCGGGCGTCAACTCGTCGGGCGCGAGGTCTTCGGGCACGTTCACCCGGCGCGGGTCGGCATCGGGATTCTCGGGGTCGCNNAGGGCGGCGGTGAAGTCATAGTCGATCAGGTCGGGGAAGTTCTCCTCCAGCAGGCGCACGACGCTGAACGCGATCCAGCTCGGCACGAGTGCCTGGCCACGCTTGGTGACATACCCGCGGTCGAGGATCGTGTCGATGATGCTGGCGAACGTCGACGGACGGCCGATGCCCTTCTCCTCCAGCGCCTTGACGAGGGATGCCTCGGTGTAGCGCGGTTTCGGAGTGGTCTGGTGGCCCTTGGGCAGGGCCTCGGTGACGGTCAGCGCGTCGCCGACGGCGACCTGCGGCAGCGGCTGGTCCTCAGCCTTGTCGGCGTCGCCGCGCTTCTCGTCGCGTCCCTCTTCGTACGCCTCGAGGAAGCCCTTGAAGGTGTAGACGGTGCCCGAGGCGGTGAATTCGGCGTGGCGCTCGCCGGCCATCACCTCCAGGGTCACGGTCGTCGTCTCGTACTTGGCGTCCGCCATCTGGCTGGCGACGGTGCGCTTCCAGATCAGGTCGTACAGGCGCTGCTCGTCCCGGTCGAGAGAACCGGTGAGCGACGACGGCGTACGGAAGTGCTCGCCCGAGGGACGGATCGCCTCGTGCGCCTCCTGCGCGTTCTTGCTCTTGCTCTTGTAGACGCGGGGTTTCAGGGGCACGGCGGACTGGCCGTAGAGCTGCACGGCCTGTTCGCGCGCCGCCTGGATCGCCTGGGCCCCCAGGGCGACCGAGTCGGTACGCATATAGGTGATGTACCCCTTCTCGTAGAGGCGCTGGGCCACGCTCATGGCGTGCTTGGCGCTCATCGAGAGCTTGCGGCCGGCCTCCTGCTGCATCGTCGAGGTCGTGAAGGGGGCGTAGGGGCTGCGCGTTCCGGGCTTGGCCTCGACGCGGGTGACGGATGCCGCACCCGCCGTCTGGACGGCGGTCGCGAGGTCGCGGGCNNACGAGCTTGACGCCGAAGGCGGAGGCATCCTTCGCCACGGCCTTCTCAACCGTTGCCTCGATGTCCCAGTAGCCGGCGCCGACGAAGGCGATGCGCTCGCGCTCGCGGTCGACGACGAGGCGCGTGGCGGCCGACTGGACGCGGCCGGCCGAGAGGGCGGCGCCGTTGCTGCCCGAGCCGATCTTGCGCCAGAGGACGGGCGAGACATCCCAGCCGTACAGGCGGTCGAGGATGCGGCGCGTCTCTTGGGCATCGACGAGGTCGTGGTCGAGTTCGCGCGTCTGCTCGACAGCGGCCTGGATGGCGTCCTTGGTGATCTCGTGGAAGACCATGCGCTTGACGGGGACCTTGGGCTTGAGCGCTTCGAGCAGGTGCCACGCGATGGCTTCGCCCTCGCGGTCTTCATCGGTGGCGAGCAGGAGTTCGTCGGCACCCTTGAGCGCGCGCTTGAGCTCGGCGACCGTCTTCTTGCCGCGGTCGCTCTCGACGTAGAAGGGCGCGAAGTCGTTCTCGATGTCGATTGAGTACTTGCCGACTGAGGTCTTCTTGAGGTCGGTTGGAATGTCCTTCTTGTCCGCGAGGTCGCGAATGTGCCCGACGGACGACAACACCTCGTAGTCGTCGCCGAGGTAGGACTGGATCGACTTCATCTTCGTCGGAGACTCGACGATGACGAGCTTCTTGCTGGTGGCCACGGGGGTCCTTTCTCCGATGCACACCATACACACCACTCACTGTGAGCCCGGTCGGGAGGTCGCGCCCCGTGATTCCGCGGCTCTCGCACCGCCGTGGCCTCGCCGCCCTTCTCGGCCCGGCTGGGACCGCTCCACCCGGGCCTCGATACCGCGCCGATCGCGGACCCGTCGGACCCGTCGGACCCGTCGAAACCGTCGGACCCGTCGGACCCGTCGCACCCGTCGCACCTTCGTCGGCCCGCGGCGTGGTCCGGCTCGGGTCGGCGCAGTGGACCGGACTGTCGAGCTAGCCCGAGTCGACCGAGTACTGCGAGGGCCCCGCCCGGGCACGTGCGGTCGCCGTGAAACCCGCGAAGGGCACCGCAACCGTTACGCTCGCAATGAGACCCTCGGCCGAGCACGACACCAGCCGAGCGTGGGATGCCTCGGCCACTTCGGCCGCACGCTCGCACGGTTCGCCCGGCACTGCGCCCGAGACCGTGTCGGCCGCCGCGATCGCGGCGTTGTCGGCCGCACCGGCCGCCCGCCTCGCAGCCACAGCCGCGCCGCCGGTCGCCGCGAGGCCCAGGGCGAGCGAAGAGGTGACGAGCATCGACCCGACGACGAGCATCGTTCCGGCCATCAGCGACCACCGGCTGCGGCACAGGCGCGTGCCGAGACATCCAGACCCGGTGCGGCCAGCCCCGCAACCGTTACGGGCGAGCTCAGCGTGACGCACACGAGCCGGTCGCTCTCTTCGACATCTGCCGCGACTCGACCCGGAAGCTGCGCAACGAGTACCTGCGCAGATCCCCGGTCATCCCGCGCGATGAGCCGTGCCGCATCTGCCGCGGCTCCCTGCAACCGCACGGACTGCCCCGCGGCGGCCAGCGCGCCCGCCCCGAAGATGATGACCAGCAGAGCTGCGGGCAGCGTGATCGCGAACTCTGCGGCGACCGCCCCCCGATCGTCCGGGCGGCGAAGGCTCGGGCCGGCGCGGCACCTCCGGCAGAACGGTGCCGGCTGGTCCGTGCCGTGCCGCCGGCATGACACGCTCAGGCGACCGTCAACGCACGACGAACGAGGTCGGTGAGAATACCTCGCACCTCATCGCTGCGCATGATGACGACGAGGAGGCCCGCGAACGCGACCGCCGCCATCGTGGCGATCGCGTACTCCGCCGTCGCTGCACCGGCATCGTCCTGGAGGAGTCGACGCCGCGCGGCGCGGACGACTCGGGGGCTGAAGGGATCTGTCATGGTGCACCTTTCTATATGTGGTCGGTTCGGATCTATATGTGGTCGGTTCGGAGGAATGAGCCTGTGCTGCGACGGAATGCGTTCCCCTGGCAGAGGTGCTGTGGAAGGCGCGGATCACGAACGACAGCCCGGCCGGCTCGGATGGTCACTCCAAGAGCGCGGGCAGATGCGTGGTGCCGAGAATCGAGAGCACGAGCGGGGCGACCGCGAGAAGCAGGAACGATGGGAGCGTGCAGATGCCGAGGGGCAAAAGCAGACGCGTGCTCAGCTTCGATGCCCGCAAGCGTCCCTCGACACGCGCGCGGTGCCGGGCGCCTGCCGACTCGGCACGCAGCAACTCGACCGCGGGAACGCCCGCCGCTCGCGACAGGGCGAGCACGCCGCGAACGTCGGCGGGGATCGCCTCGGCGGGGATGTCCGGGCCCCTCGCCCGGGCCGCGGCAGCCGTCGGCGCATCCGGCACCCGGCCTGCGGCAGCAGCGCCGGCGGCTCGCGTTCGACCAGTGATCGTCGGCATGTCGAGGGCAGCGACCGCCAGCCGAGCGCGTCGCACATGTTCGGCCGCGGCGTCGATGGACGCTCCACCGCTCAGGGCGATCGCGAACAGTTCGGCATCGATTCCCGGCAACCCGGGCGCCGGTCGGGCTCGGCTGATCAGCCGCCTCGTCCACAATCGCGCCGTCACGATGAGCAGCAGGCCGAGCACGAGGCAGGTCAGGCCGCGCGGATCGGTCACCAGGATGCCGAGGGTGTCGAACCCCAGCCCAGCGCCCATCAGCAATCCGACGGCCGGTAGCCACATCATCAGCCGCGCCGTCGCAGCAGGCTCGGACAGGGCGACCGCAATGTCATCCTGGGCCTCTGCCGCATCACGTAAGCCGAGGGCGAAAGCGCGAAGCGCTTCGGCGAGCGCGGCCCCGACGGCGGACGCCACGGCCCAGGCGATGGCGAGTTCCCGCCACGACGCGCCGCGCGCGGCGATGGCGGCGACCTGTGGCATCCCGCGGTCGAGATCGTTGAGCACCGCCGCGGCCGACGCATCCTCCACCGCGAGGTAGGTCCAGACGGCGTGCGGCGCGACACCGGCCTGCAGAAGCACGGCGGCGCGACGAGCGACATCTGCGACCTCCGCCGTGCCACCGGCCCCGCCTCCACGAGCACGNNCCGGTCAGCCGGACCACGGCGCCTGCTCCACGATTCCGAGCCGGCCGTCGTCCAGACACAGGCGTCCGGCGCCGGTGAGTTCACGCGACCCATCCGCGGTTCGCGTGACATGGATCACCGTCCCGATCGCACTCACCGCCTGACGAGCGAGGGCCGCGTCGTCCAATCCTGCCAGAGCTCCGAGAGCCTCGAGCCGAGCGGGCACCTCGCGCAGTCCACTTGCGTGCACCGTGCCCGCACCGCCGTCGTGGCCGGTGTTGAGCGCCGCGAGCATCTCGCGCACCTCGTCGCCACGGCACTCCCCCAGCACGAGCCGATCCGGGCGCATCCGCAGCGCCTCCCGCACCAGGCGCGCCAGACCGATGCCGCCCGCCCCCTCGAGGTTCGGCTGCCGCGCCTCGAGCGCGATGTGGTGCGGATGCGCGATCGTCAATTCGGCGACGTCCTCGATCGTCACGATGCGATCGGATGCCGGGGCCTCCGCCAGCAGCGCCGCCAGGAGCGTCGTCTTGCCGCTCCCCGCCGCCCCGGTCACGAGCACATTCACGCGATCGGCGACCAGCGATCGGAGCCACCCGATCGTACCGGGGTGGGCCCGGAACATCCCATGGCCGGCCAGGTCGTCGAGCGTCGGCCGCACGACGCGCGGAATGCGCACCGAGATGGTGGTGCCGCNNGCTCGCCACGCCGGATCCCTGCTCGCACCCGAACCCCGATCCACCCAGAGGCCGCGCGGACCGTTGACGAAGACATCCGTCACAGTCTCGTCGTCGAGATAGGCGGCGAGGGGCTCGAGCGCGGGCGGGTGCGGGGTTGCCGGAGCGGCGAGCCACGGCGTTTCTTGCTCAGACGTCCCCCTGTGACACGAAAGCTCTGCCGGGTCCGATAGGGGGTTCGACGCCGGCACGAAGCCCCGCAGCGACACGTCCGCGCGCAGCGGTCCCGACGGATCGCGGCCCGACGGANNGGCGAGGGGACGAATGGCGGCCGCATGCAGCGAGGTTAGGGAATTCGCCGCCCCTCCCGCCTCTGCCCGAGACGAATCGGGGGACGGCCTGCGAAGCAGATGTTTGGGGAGGAACCTCACCAGTCCCCGCCTGCCGTCCACACAGGGGTGCGCGACACGCCGTGAGTGCCGAGCCTGCGAACGGGACTTGACCACGGGCGTCGGCCTCCGCCCGCGCGGACGGCCGGCGAGCCGGAGGAGAGGGCGGCATCCCGTGGGGGGAACGGGATGCCGCCGGCGACGACCGCACGAAGCGGCGTCGCGATGCCAGAATCGAATGTTCGGCCGCGAAGAAGCATACGCACCCCAACCGGCCGGCAGTCCGCGATTNNCCGGCGCTCCGCGCCTGAGGAGACACGCAGAAGGAGCGGCCCATGTCCAGCGAGATCGACCACCTGCTCGACGAGACGCGGCACTTCGCCCCACCCGAGGGCTTCGCCGACAAGGCGGCGGCCGAGGCCCTCTATGCGCGCGCAGCCGAAGACCGCGAGGGCTTCTGGGCCGATCAGGCACGAGAACTGTTGCACTGGTCGAAGCCGTTCACGAGCACGCTGGACTGGTCGAATCCGCCCTTTGCGAAGTGGTTCGGCGAGGGCGAACTCAACGTTGCGTACAACTGCCTCGACCGCCACGTCGAGGCAGGCAACGGCGACCGCGTCGCGCTGCACTGGGAGGGCGAGCCAGGAGACTCCCGCCGGATCACCTACGCCGAGCTGACCGACGAGGTCAAGCGCGTCGCCAACGTGCTCGAGGGACTCGGCGTCGAGGCCGGCGACCGGGTCGCGATCTACCTGCCGATGATCCCCGAGGCCGTCGCGTCGATGCTCGCGGTTGCGCGCCTCGGCGCCATCCACTCCGTCATCTTCGGCGGATTCTCGGCCGACAGCCTTCGCACCCGCCTGGACGACGCGGGCGCGAAGGTCGTCATAACGGCGGACGGCGGCTACCGCAAAGGCACGGTCTCCCCCCTCAAGCCCGCCGTCGACAGGGCGCTCGCCGACCGGAACGGTGCGGGTGCGCAGGCGAGCGTCGAGCACGTGCTGGTCGTCCGGCGCGGTGAGAACGATGTGGATTTCACCGACGGTCGCGACCTCTGGTGGCACGAGGCGGTGGCTCGGGCATCCGCTGACCACCAGGCGCAGCCCTTCCCCGCCGAGAACCCCCTGTTCATCCTCTACACGTCGGGGACGACAGGGAAGCCGAAAGGCATCCTGCACACGTCGGGCGGATACCTCACACAGGCCGCCTTCACGCATCGCACGGTCTTCGATCTGCGCCCTGAGACGGACGTCTACTGGTGCACCGCCGACGTGGGGTGGATAACGGGCCACAGCTATGTCACGTACGGGCCGCTTGCGAACGGCGCGACCCAGGTCATCTACGAGGGCACGCCCGATGCCCCGCACCCGGGCCGATGGTGGGAGATCATCGAGAGGTACGGCGTCTCCATCTTCTATACGGCGCCCACGGCGATCCGCTCGTTCATGAAGATCGGCCGGGCACTGCCGCAGAAGTTCGACCTCTCGAGCCTGCGCGTGCTCGGCTCGGTGGGCGAGCCCATCAACCCGGAGGCGTGGATGTGGTATCGCGAGGTGATCGGGGCCTCCCAGGCGCCGATCGTCGACACGTGGTGGCAGACCGAGACGGGCGCGATCATGATCTCGGCACTTCCGGCGGTGACGGAGACGAAGCCCGGCAGCGCCCAGGTGCCGATCCCCGGCATCTCCATCGACGTCGTCGACGACGCGGGCGAGCACGTCGGCACCGGCAACGGCGGGCTGCTCGTCGCCACCGAGCCATGGCCGAGCATGCTGCGCGGCATCTGGGGCGACCCCGACCGGTTCGTCGAGACGTACTGGCAGAAGTTCGCCGATCAGGGCTACTACTTCGCGGGCGACGGCGCGCGGCTCGACGACGACGGTGACATCTGGTTGCTCGGACGCGTCGACGACGTCATGAACGTATCGGGGCACCGCCTGTCCACGACCGAGATCGAGTCCTCCCTCGTTGCGCACGCGGCGACGGCCGAGGCGGCGGTGGTCGGCGCATCCGATGAGACAACCGGACAGGCGGTGGTGGCTTTCGTCGTCATCAAGCAGAGCTACCTCGACAAGCACGCCCCCGACGGGCTCGCGCAGGCACTCCGGGCCTGGGTCGGCGAGCAGATCGGTCCGATCGCTCGTCCGCGTGAGGTCTACATCGTCGCCGAACTGCCGAAGACGCGCTCCGGCAAGATCATGCGACGCCTGCTGCAGGATGTCGCCGAGGGCCGGGATGTCGGGGACACCACGACCCTCGCCGATAGCGCGGTGATGAGCGTGATCAGCGCACAGGTGCGCTGATCGCGGAAGCTCTTGACGACGAGTGCCTCGACGGAGGCGGATGCGGGCTTCCGGCATCCGTTCACACGAATGTCATACCCCGCTGACATGATCGATGGATGAAGCGAGACGTCGGCGCACACATGACGCTCACGGTCACCGAACCGGCCGAGCTGGTCTTCTCGATGGCGGTGGCGGCGGGCGCGAATCTGTCCTCCGAGCGCATTCTGGTGAGCCTCGACGGCGCCGCGGTAGAGGCCGAGGAGCTGGTCGATTCGCACGGCACGCGCCTGCACCGGGTCGAGGTGGGCGCAGGCGAGCTGTCGGCGAGCTATACGGCGACGATTCTCGGCCGGGCGCCTGAGGAAGATCTCGCACCCACCGACCTGATCCGGTATCTGCGTCCGAGCCGCTACTGCGAGTCGGACGCGCTCGGCCCCACCGCGGCGGCCGAGTTCGCGGGGCTCGAGGGCGTGGATCTGCTCGACGCGGTCAGCTCCTGGGTCGGAACGCGCCTCTGGTACGTCAGCGGGTCGAGCCTGCCGACCGACGGCGCGGTGCGCACGTTGCTCGCGCGTCAGGGCGTCTGCCGCGACTATGCGCACCTGTGCGTCGCACTGCTGCGAGCCCGCGACGTGCCGGCGCGCCTGGTCTCGGTGTACGCGCCAGGGCTCTCGCCCATGGACTTCCACGCGGTCGCCGAGGCCTACGTCGAGGGAGGCTGGCACGTCGTCGATGCCACCACGTTGGC